>CANPGX010000079.1 GCA_947573745.1 uncultured Erysipelotrichaceae bacterium
TGACAAGATGATTAAAACCTTCGTAACCTTCTGTTAAAAAAGGATGATCTTGAATAGGGAGTAGTTGCTCGAATTCCATAGCAATCAGTAAAGAATTTAACATTTTACCTTTAGCACTTCCAGGGTGGATACTTTGACCATGGACAATGATAGAACCGCTAGCAGCATGGAAATTTTCATAATCAATAGCGTTGACTTCTCCACCATCAACGGTGTAGGCATAATCTGCTTTAAAGAAGTCATAATCAAAGTTTTCTGTACCTCGGCCGACTTCTTCATCAGGGGTAAAGGCAATATAAATATCATTATGCTTAATTTCTGGATGATTCATGAGATATTCTGCCACACTCATAATTTCAGCAATACCTGCTTTATCATCACCACCCAAAAGTGTCGTTCCGTCTGTGACAATAAGATCATGATGAATATTTTCTAATAATGAAGGAAATTCTTTTGGATCTAAATAAACTTTTTTTTCTTCATTTAGAGTAATGATTTTTCCATCATAATCTCTAATGATACGTGGTTGAATATTGGCACCACTGGCATCGGGAGAGGTATCCATATGAGCAATAAATCCAATCTTGTCACCCTGATTACCACAATTCGAAGGAATGATGCCATAAGCTGTTCCTGTATCATCTAAATGCACTTGATCTAGATGAAGTGCTGTCATTTCTTCAACAAGAAATTTTCCTAATTCAAGCTGTTTTAATGTGCTAGGTGCTGTTGTAGAATCAGGTGATGATTCAGTATCAAAATGAACATAATTTAAAAAACGTGTTTCTACATTCACGATATATACCTTCTTTCTTTTTTTCTCATTATATATGAAATGTATGAAAATTTAAAGATACTAAAAGGAAATTGTAGGAGCCTTTCAAAATAAAATTCTTGAGTTTTTACATAAAAAAAAGTATTATATGAAAGTAGAAACGGAGGTAATATGGAAAGAATCACAGTTTTTGATGTTGAAGTACTAAATCAAGATCCTTCAAGCATATGTTCAATTGGGCTTGTTGAACTTGTTGATGGAAAAATGAAGAATACATTCTATTCTTTAATTCAACCAGCCATATTACAAAAAGATCATGCGCGTTATCGAATTCATCATATTGGGATTCAAGATTTAATAGGCCAACCTACTTTCGATGAAGTATGGGCGAAGATAGAACCTTATTTTCAACATCATATCGTAGTCAGCCACGATATTGTCGTCGATATGAATTATTTGATGGCAGCATTGAACCAACATCATTTAGATTATCCAAACTGTTTATTATCATGTACGAATTTGTTAGCGATGGCACTTTATCCTCAACGACAATCTTATTCTTTAACTTCACTAGCAGAGACATTTGATATTCATTTTCAAGCGCATCATGCTTTAGAAGATGCCATTTGTGCCTCTAAAATTCTTTTTAAGATGTTAGAAAGTGAAGGGGTAAGTTCATTGTATGAACTTCATAAGAAATATCATTATAGCTTTGGACAAATGGATAAACATTATTATCATCATATGCCAGTTTATAAATCAACAGAAGATATCGGTGAACATCCATTATCTAAAGAAACAGTATGTTTAACTGGTACACTTTCTGTTTCTAAAGAAAAATTAGAACAGGGGATGCAATCCAAAGGTACGCATACATCTAGGAATGTAAGCTATCATACATCCATTTTAGTTGTAGGGAAAAAAGGCTATTGGAAAAATAAATATGGTAAAAAGAATGCTAAAGTCAATAAGGCACGTTATTTACAGTCTGTTGGACAAGATATTAAAATTATTCATGAACATGCATTTGTTAAAATGTTAAAGGATGATAAAAAATGATCAAAGATATCAAGAAGTACTGGCGATACTTCAAGTGGGTCGTTGTTATCTTGGTATTAGTCAGTTATTTCTTTTATCAGCCAACAACGCATAAGGAACGGGTTGAATTAAATCGTTGTATTGATGGTGATACGGCAGCTTTTTTTATTCAACAAGAAGAAGTTAAAGTACGCTTCTTATTGGTAGACACGCCTGAAATAGCAACTCATGATGCATATAGCCAAGAAGCGAAGGAATATACTTGTCGTTTTTTACAAGAGGCCAAAGTCATTGAATTAGAAAATGATGGTGATGATGTCAAATATGATAAATATGGCAGGCGTTTAGCATGGGTTTTTGGTGATGGACGCTTGCTTCAAGAAGAACTTGCTTTAAAGGGATATGTTGTGAAACTGTATGATTATGGAGATGCAAAACGCTATAATCAACGTGTTAGAAATGCTCTGGATCAAGCCAAAAAATTGAAAAAGGGACTTTATAGTCAAGATGGGGGAGAATAGCGATGATACGATGGGTCAAAAAAGAGGATATACCGTTTATTTTAGAAATTTATAAACCTTATATTTTAGAGAGTGTCATCACCTTTGAAAAAGTAGTTCCTACATTAGAAAGTTTTCAACAAAGAGTAGAAACAATTCAAGCGCATTATCCATATATCGTTTATGAAAAAGAAGGGGATATTTTAGGATATGCTTATGCTTCAATATTTAGAGAAAGAGAAGCCTTTGATCATACATGTGAATTATCTATTTATCTAAAACAAGATGAAAAGGGCAAAGGAATAGGTTCTTTATTGATGAAGACGTTACTTGAACTTTTAGAAATGCAAGGATTTCATAAAGCTTATTCAGTCGTCACTTATCCTAATGTAGCGAGTCAAGCTTTACATCAGCATTTTGGGTTTAAAGAAATTGGCTATTTCCCAGAAACAGGTTATAAATTTGATCGTTGGTTGGATGTTGTTTTATATGAGAAGACACTTTGTCAAAATTTTGAAATACTTAAAGATATAAAAGAAATTAAAAAAATATGGGAAGGGATCAATATATGAGAAAATATGAGAGAATTGATTGGAAATTTTTTGCAGGATTAATTGGTGTTGCTTTACTGATAGGTGTTTTAACAGTGCTCTATTTGTTAGTGACAAGTCCAGAAGGGCACATCGTAGAAGTGGGTATTTTTATGTTTGTGCTTTGTTCAGCGATACTTTCTATATGCTTCTTTGCAGGACTTATCGGTGCAATCTTTGCTAAAAAAACAAAGAAGAAATTAGATGAAGAGGTGACTTTTTCAAAGGATTGTTCTTTTGATGGAGATTCAACATTTCTTTATATCGATCTTCATCAAGGAAAAATTGCTATCATTTCTTATCTTAATCCTTTAAATGTACAAATTTTTGATGCTAGAGAGATTTCAGAGATGCATAGTCAAGTGAATAAATTAGGAAACGCAGTTTCAGAAGTTTCATTTAGATTTAAAATTAATGGAAAAAAAGTGAAGATTCCTACACTTACATGTCATAGAACATCAGTATCTATCAAAAGTAATCGTTTTAAAGAAGCGTGGGAAAAATCTGAAAGATTTGTTGGTTTCTTAAGACAAGCCCAAATGGTTGCTGAAAAACAATAATATCTATGATTGTCTCATATGAAATACATTCTATAATTTGTGTATAAAATTATAGAGTTGCATTTCATATGAGTTTTTTTATTCATTAATTGTAAGTTGATATTCTATAAAATTTTAATATATTTTTTTATATAGCGAAAACGTTTTCGCAAATTCGTATATTTAAATTTATTTTTTTATATTGAATGCGTTTTTATAATATGATATTCTTTATATAGAAAGAGAATAAGTATATTTTCATTTGGAGGTAGAATATGAAAAAATTGTTTTTAGTATTATTTATTGGAGCTATCTTTGCATCAGTTTATACACCAGTCTTTGCAATGAGAACATGGTATGGGCCAGTAGTGGATGGTATGAGAACGACATGCTTAGAAACAAGCCGTTCTGACGGAGATATTAGTGCTTCTCGCTTTAGGAGTGTAACGAATTTATCTTGGACAACATGCGAAAATTTATCTAGGAAGTTTTATTCTAATGTGGTAGAAGGTAACTACGTTTATATGTATGTGCAGTACTTTTATAATACAACTGTAGATAGTGTACTTAATTTTAAATATGGGGATAATGGTATTCTTTTGTCAAATAATGGCGCAAGAAGTTTAAAAATGTGTCTAGAGACAGAATAAAATAAATTTGGCTTATTCTCTTTCCTTTAATAAGGAGGTTGCTTATGATTGCGGACATTTATCTTCAAAAAAAGAGTTTTCAAGAACTCCTTTTTAAAGATGTGCATTTGGAATTAGCATTGAATCATTTTTACATATTAGTTGCACCTAGCGGTTCAGGAAAAACAACTTTATTTAATATCATGATTGGAGAGGATTGGTGTTATGAGGGGAATATCTGCTATAATGGTACAATATTGAATTCTGAAACATGCCCTTTGTTACGTCAGTCCTATTTAGGAGTCCTATTTCAAGATTTTCAATTATCAGATCAATTAAATGCGTATGATCAAGTATTGCTTTCGGCAACACTTTCTGGTATGGAACTTTCTAATATAGATCAAAAAATCCATGAAATGTTTGAAGTGTTAAATATAGCGGATTGCGAAAAAAAGGAAATATCCCAATTATCTATGGGTCAAAAGCAACGTGTTGCTTTTGCTAGGACAATGATTAAAGAACCTACGTTAATTATTTGTGATGAACCGACTGGTAATTTAGATGAAGAAAATGAAATCTTGTTGATGGACTATTTAAGAGATTATTTTCAACAACATGATTGTACTGTTTTAATGTCAACACATAATACTAAATTAAAAAAATATGCTACTGATGAATTAACTATTGAGGACTATCAAATACATTACGTAAGTAAAGAAAATTTAAATGATGAGATGATAAAAGAAAATAAAATGCGACTATCTTACTCACTAATCCCCTTCTATCATTCTTTTTTTGAAAAACATCTTTCTTGGTATGTTATATTATCATTAATGGTATCGTTATGTATGATTGGCCTTTTTATTAGTTTTAATTTTGGTCATCATGCTGTTCAGCAGATTCAAACTTTTCTCGATCAGGACGAGAGGCATAGAACTATTAGTTTAGTTCCTAATATGAAAATATCATCACGACTTAGTAAAGAGGATATAAATAATATTCAAGATATGGATCATGTAGAAAAAGTCAAACTATCAAATTTTTCATTTGGGCGTTATGGGGGTGAAAATCTTTATGAAAGTTTTATGATTGATGATCAACTCGTTTACTTATCTTCGCAAGATATCATGCTTCGCTCTATTTGCGCCACAGCTATACCCGAACGCTATTCTTTAAGTGAAGGACGTTGGTTTATAGACAAAAATGAAGTCATGGTTAGTCAAGCCATTGCAGACCATTTTGATGACGATGTTGTTGGGAAAAATTTAAGTATTAAACTACCCTTTGTGGGCAAGTATACAGATCAGCTTTCAGCTGGGTTTGATGGTAGGGAAATAGGATATCATGGAGATTATACACTTGTTTATGAAGATGTTAATTTAACAATTGTGGGCGTTATAAAAGAGGAGGACATTTCTGATCAATATTCTCCCGTATG
>CANPGX010000080.1 GCA_947573745.1 uncultured Erysipelotrichaceae bacterium
GTGTAACAGTTTATTCATTATCCAAGAATGAGCATTTTAATCAGGTTCAACTGGTGGCGGGAAGATTACCAGAAACGACTTTAGAATGTGTCATTGATGATGATATGTGGCAGAATCAAGATGTGATAGGAAAAACGATCACATTGGAAAATGATCAGGGAGAAAGACGCTATACCATTGTGGGACGTGTGAATGATACACGTTATATTTCTGATGTGACGCGTGGCACCAATACATTAGGTGATGGAACGAATGTTGGATTTATTTTCGTGCTAGAAGATGAGATCATGCCTTTTGCTGTGAATGAAAATTTATTTGATTTAAGAGAAGAAGATATTTTATATAATGAACTTTATGTATCTATTGAAGGGGCTAAGGACTATGTGATCTTTTCAGCGGCTTATGATGAAGCCATTGAAGGACCGCTTGCTTCTATCAATGCTTTTATGCAAGATCGTTTAAGAACGATACGAAATCAGATTGTTGCCGATAAAAAAGCCTTGATTGAAGAACCAGAAGCACAATATCTTGAAGGTTTAGCCGCCTATGAAAAAGGGGAAGAAACCTTTAATCTTGAAATCAATCAGGCCAAGATTCAATTGATCAATGCTAAACTATCCTTGATTGATGGGAAAAGACAAATCCTAGATGCTCGTCAACAGATGAGTGATGCCAGTGGAGATGTGACCACTAAACTAGGAGAACTTGATGAAAGTCTATCTAAATTAGAAGATCAACTTCGTCAATTGACACCGGATACCCCTGTTGAACCGGATGTTCCTGATACGGAAGTTCCTGAAATTCCTTTGCCAGACGATATTTTAGGTGGTTTAGAAAATATTGAGTTAACTCAAGAAATGATTGATGATCTGGCTGATCAAGTAGGGGAAATTCGCCAACTTTTAGGTGAAGCGACGACCTTAGTCGATGCTACATTGGCATTAGAAGGTGCATCCCTACAAATTGAGTCAGCCGAATTAGAAATTGCGAAGCAAGAAAGTATTCTAGAAAATACAGAAATTGAAACAAGACGTCAATTAGATGAATCTAAAGCTCAGTTAGATGAAGCAAAAGCAAAATTGGATGAAGCTTACAAAGCTATTGATGCTATTCCTGAAGGCACGTTATACTCTTTATCAAGACATGAAAATGCTGGACTGGTCAGTTTCCAAAGTGATAGTGATGCCATTAAAGCTTTAGCCGATATTTTCCCTTTGATGTTTTTCTTAGTGGCGGCTTTGGTCAGTTTGACGACCATGACACGTATGGTAGAAGAACAACGTGGTCAAAGTGGTATTTTAAGAGCTTTAGGATATAGTCGTTTTGATGTCATCCAACAATATTTGTTGTATGCTTTATCGGCGACCTTCTTTGCCGCTATTCTAGGCATTGTTTTTGGGACTTACTTTTTCCCAGCTATTATTTATTATCTTTACAATTCTTTGATGTATTCAGTGAATACCTCTATCCATTTTGTCTTTGGTCTGGATATTTCTATCATGACGATTTTTATTTCTGTCATTGTCACTTTGGTAGCTACCGCCTTCGCTTGCGTGAAAGAACTCAGTGATATGCCATCTGTTTTAATGAGACCAAAGGCACCTAAACTTGGAAAAAGAATTCTTTTAGAACGAATCACTTGGTTATGGAAAAGATTATCATTTAATTATAAAGTGACCATGCGTAATATTTTCCGTTATAAAAAGCGTTTCTATATGAGTATTTTAGGAATTTCTGGTTGTTGTGCACTGATTATTGTGGGCTTTGGTGTTAAAAATTCCGTGAGTCAGATCGTTCCAAGACAATTTAGTCATGTTTGGCATTACAACATGTCTGTCTCTTATCAAGAACATGTCAAGGAAGACGATGCATTAGTTTATAAAGAAGAACTCACCAAACAATATGGTGTTAAGGATGCTTTGATGACCTATCAACAAGCCGTTGCTTTGACAAGTTCCCATCGTGCATCAAGTCTTAATGGTACTATTGTGGTTTTCCAAGATTTGAGTCATGTAGACGATTTTATCACTTTAAGAACGATCAGTGATCATGAATCCTTAAAATTAGATGAAGAAGGGGTAGTCATCAACCAGAAGGCTTCCGAATTATTGGGTGTCAAAATAGGGGATACCATAGAATTAAGTATCGATGGGGACCTCTATTCTGTTAAAGTCAGTGGTATTTGTGAGTCTTACTTTATGCATCATGTCTATATGAGTAAAGAATATTATTATAGACTTCTTCATCAAGAGGCTTCTTATAATCAAGCGTTAATCATTATGGATGAAATGACCAGTACCAGTGATAGTGCTTTAAAAGAAGTTTTAACTGGAAAAGAGAATGTTGCTGGTGTGACGCTAACATCATCACTTAGTGAATCTTTTGATTCGATGATCCGAAGTATTGATTTAATTGTCATTATCTTGATTGTTTGTGCTGGCGCATTAGCTTTCATTGTCCTTTATAACTTGACCAATATTAATATCCAAGAAAGAAAAGGTGAAATTGCCACCATTAAAGTTTTAGGATTTTATCCAAAAGAAGTTTATGATTATGTCTTTAGGGAAAATACATTCTTAGCCTTAATAGGGTCTCTATTAGGAACTCTCTTTGGTAAGATCCTGCATTATTTCATTGTCATGACAGTAGAAGTTGAAATGACGATGTTTGTACGTGGATTAAATATAGCCAGTTACATTTATGGTATTTTGATTACATTGCTTTTCACAGCTTTGATCAATCGTATCATGCGTAAAGTCCTTAGAAATGTTGATATGGTTGAATCATTAAAGAGTGTTGAATAAGAATTTATTAAAAATGTCATCTTTTAAATAAGATAGACATTTTTATATTGTTTATTGAAAAAAACGAATGTTTTTAAATATATCGTAAATATATTGATTTCTATAGATCATTATGTTATAAAGAAATTAAGAGATAAGGATTCTTCAAAGGAGGAGATGACCATGGTAAATATCATGTAGTTCCATCATGCGTTTAAAACTTAAGAAAAGGAGACAGTGAAAGCTGTCATAGGAACATAAATGATGATCCGTTTAAAGAAATACCTGCTATGGGTGATTTTGTTAGTCAGTGTGGTAGGGTGTCAGAGTAGTCCTCGTTATGAGGATACCATGGATACATTTTTAAAAACATATTATGAAACATCGCAAGAAGAAGTGGATGCTTATCTTGATTTTGAAATGAACACTTCTTATGAGGATAAACAAACAGAGGCTTATATTCAACAAAGAAATGACTTATCACTCTTTGAAATGCTGGATGTGTGCACAGAAAAATACATGTTAGATGTTTTTATCAACATGCGTATAGCTAGTAATATTCCTAAGACTTTAGAGGAACAACAGGTCATTGCGGTTAAGCTTGGACCGACGACTTATGAAAAAGATTATGGAGATAAAGATTTTCAATATTATCTTCATCAAACAGAGATAGAACTGAGCTATCAAGATGGACATACAGAAAAGCGTACTGTTAAAGGACGTATTGGCATTGATTTAAAAGAAAAAAAGGTTGATGATTATCGCATTGATGAAGCCTTATTTAATAAAAAAGTAATTTAAAAAGTAACAAAAAATGATAGAAACAACAAAGTTCTATCATTTTTATTTTATTTCAATATTCATGAAAGATAAGTTATTCAATCACAAGAGCACCTTCGATATATGTAAATGGATCTTTTTTATTGATATGATCATAGAAGAGGATGCCATCAAAATGATCTAATTCATGCTGACAAGCAATACTTAAAAATCCTCTGGCAACGATGGTAACATCTTGTTTGGTTAGAGCATCATAACCTTTAATTGTCACTTTAGCATGACGAGGAACATATCCATCTACATTACGATTGACAGAAAGGCAACCTTCACCATCTTTTAAGTAAGAAGGTTTGGGTGTATAAGAAACGATTCTAGGATTCGCTAAGGCATAGCCAGTTTTTGAGAGAATATGCCCATCTTCATCATAGTCTATGATAAGAATGGCACACATTCTTTTAAGAATACCTAGTTGGACAGCAGCAATACCTACGGCTGGACGTAAATCGTATTTTTTTGATATTTCTTCGTTTTGTGAATTTTCTAGAAAGGCATACATTTCCATTAAAAGGTGTTCATCTTCTTGGCTTAAAGGAAGTGGCACTTCTTGAGATATTTCACGCAATATAGGATTTTTTTCGTCAAGAATATCTTTCATCAACAACATTTTTCTTCACCTCATGCCTCATTATATCATAGAAAAAGAAAAAAGGTAGCACTTTTGTTATGCGCTACCTTCTCAATTAGCAAATCTTAGTGCATCCGCAGATGATTAAAAGCAAGAAGACAACTAAGACAATGGCAAACCAACTACCGCCATTACCGAAACCGCCAAAACCTTGATATTGGTTGTATCCACATCCACAACCGCAACCTACAGGATTATAAGGGAAAGTTTGAGTAGGACAGTAACTAGACATACCACATCCACAGCAATTATAACCGAAATTCATATTTCTAACCTCCTTACATTACTATCTATATTCTAAAATCAAAGATTTGTTAGTGTTTATACCCAATTTACTTTATAAATTAAAAAAATTATAGTAGAATAAAGGACGAGGTGGAACCATGAACTATAATTATCCTTTAGAATCACATTGGACTATTGAAGAAACCTTAAAAGTTGTTTCTTTTTACAATGCGATAGAAAAAGCTTATGAACAAGGTATTGATAAATCAGAATTAATGGAAGCATATCGTCAGTTTAGTGAGGTTGTGATGATGAAATCAGAACAACAAAAACTTCAAAAAGCTTTCCAAGAAGTTTCCGGTTATGACGCTTATGCAGTATTGCAAAGTGCTAAAACACGAGACTTCATCAAGATGAAAGATGCTTCGTAAGTATCGTTATCAAGATCAGTGGATCAATGCTTCCGTTTTGATCTTATCAATTTTAGGTCTTGTGATGATTGGTTCAGCCAGTGTAGGGAGTGCCTCGTTACATGGTAGTAACTGGGTCGTGATGAATATGGTCAAACATAGCGTTTTTGTGATTGTAGGCTATGTGATCATGATTTTATGTTCACGCTTTTTTAAAGTCAATGTCGTTAATATGAAAAGCTGGAGAATATTGTATCTTTGTGGAATCTTAGCCATGTTAGCTTGTTTGGCTTTTCCTGCTGTCAATGGCTCTAAAGCTTGGATTCCTTTAGGGTTTGCCAGTATACAACCCTCAGAATTTATGAAAGTATTATTGATTTTAACCTTATCTTTATTATTATCGAATCATATCAAGGCTTTTCAATACCATGGAAAGTTTCGTTCACAAGCAGATAAAGAAAACTATTATAAAGAAAAGTTTAAACGTTGTGTAGGAGAACCTTTGTTGCTTTGTGTCATTGCTTTAGCATGTGTGGTCATTCAAAAAGATTTAGGAACGATGATAATTATGATTGTCATTTTTGGTGTACTTTTC
>CANPGX010000081.1 GCA_947573745.1 uncultured Erysipelotrichaceae bacterium
ACCCTACGTGTTTCGTTAAGTGATGATCCTGTAGAAGAAATTAAAGTAGCTAAGGCCATTCTCAAAGAATTTCACCTTCGTGATCACGAACCTACACTGATTTCCTGTCCAACATGTGGACGTATTCAATATGATCTTATTCCTATTGCTAAAGAAATTGAATCTTTCTTAACAACGATTCATCAAGATATCACTGTCGCCATCATGGGATGTGCTGTCAATGGACCTGGAGAAGCACGCCATGCTGATATTGGTATTGCTGGTGGTGTTCGTGAAGGATTATTATTTAAAAAAGGGAAAATTATAAAAAAGGTCAAGCAAGAAGATATCGTTGATACTCTAAAGGAAGAAATTCTTGCTATGGTGCAATCATGAAATGTATCTCATGGAATGTCAATGGCATTAGAGCCTGTGTTCAAAAAGGATTTAAAGATGTTTTCCAGACATTAGATGCTGATATTTTTTGTCTACAAGAAACTAAACTACAAGAAGGACAGCTCGATCTTTCTTTTGAAGGTTATCATAGCTATTGGAACTATGCTTTAAAAAAGGGTTATTCAGGTACTGCCATTTTCACAAAACAAAAACCACAACATGTTTTCTATGGTATTCAAAAACCACAACATGACCAAGAAGGACGTGTCATTACACTTGAGTTTGATCATTACTATTTTATCACGGTCTATACGCCTAACTCACAAAACGAACTTCAACGTCTAGACTATCGTTTAAGTTTTGAAGATGATTTTCTTGATTATTTATTGCATTTGACCTCTCATAAACCAGTCATTTTCTGTGGTGATTTAAATGTAGCACATCAAAATATTGACTTAAAAAATCCTCAATCTAATCATCATAACGCTGGTTTTACAGATCAAGAACGTCAAAAGATGGATCGTTTACTTCAAAGTGGATTTATAGACACCTTCCGTTATCTCTACCCTTGCCAAGAGGCCAGCTATACTTGGTGGTCCTATCGTTTCAATGCCAGAAAAAATAATGCTGGTTGGCGAATTGACTATTTTATTGTTTCTCAAGATCTCAAAGATAAGATCCAAGAAGCTAAGATCCATCCAGACATCTTAGGTTCCGATCATTGTCCTATCGAATTAGATATTGATATATAAAAGGAGAAAAATAATGATAAAAGCAATTTTTTTTGATATTGATGGTACACTTGTTAGTTTCAAAACACATTCTGTCCCTGAAAATGTCTTTAAGGCTTTAGAAACACTGCAAAAAAAAGGTATTCGATTATTTATTGCTACAGGAAGAGGAAAAGATGGTCTTGATGTGCTTCATGATTTTCCTTTTGATGGTTATATTACTTTAAATGGTCAATATTGCTTTAATCAAAAAGAAATCATTTATGAAAACACCTTTAAAAAAGAAGATTTAGACATCTTAATGCATTATCTTGAAGAACATCCTTTCCCTTGTGGTTTTACTTTAGAACATACAAAATACTTTAATTTTCGCAATGAACAGGTGGACGCTATTCATGAAATTACACATAATGATGATCATCCTGCACGAGATTGTTCTAATATTCCTCATGAAAAAGTTTATCAATGCATGTGCTTTATCGATGAAAAACAAGAAGCTCAAATGATGGCTTTATTACCTCATTGTTTAAGTGCTAGATGGCATCCTAGTTTTACGGATTTATCACCTAAAGGTGGAAGCAAACAAAAAGGTATTGATGAATTTTTGAAGTATTACCATCTTGATCTATCAGAAACCATGGCTTTTGGCGACGGTGGTAATGATATTCCTATGCTAAAACATGTCGCTTTGAGTGTCGCTATGGGAAATGCCTCTTTTGAAGTGAAAGCCATTGCTGACTATGTCACCACTGATATTCATGAAGATGGCATCATTCATGCTTTAAAACATTTTGGTTTATTATAAAAATTATATTTCATAAGGTCAGTCAAGAAAAAAAGTGATACTATCAAATAAAGTATCACTTTTTCTTCAATCTAAAAGCTACAATATATGTCATATCTGCTTTAATGATGAAATAATCTTACTTTCGTAAAAGCCATCACCATATCATATTTATCACATGTCTCAATCACATGATCATCACGAATGGAACCACCTGGTTGTGCCACATAACAAACACCACTACGATGGGCTCTTTCAATATTATCTCCAAATGGGAAAAATGCATCACTACCTAGACTGACACCGGTGAAAGTTTTTAACCAAGCTTCCTTTTCCTCTTTTGTCAAAGGTTCTGGTTTGGTTTGAAAAATCGTTGGCCAAACATCTTCTGATAAAACATCTTGATCATCTTCTGAAATATAAAGGTCAATCGCATTGTCACGATCAGCGCGTTTAATTCCTGAAATAAAGTTTAATGACAATACTTTTGGATGTTGGCGTAAATACCAAATATCTGCTTTATTTCCTGCCAAACGTGTACAATGAATACGAGATTGTTGTCCTGCGCCAATTCCAATCGCTTGACCATCTTTAACATAACATACAGAATTGGATTGGGTATATTTTAAAGTAATTAAAGCAATGATCAAATCACGTTTTGCCCCTTCAGGAAGATGTTTATTTTGTGTCGGTCTATCCTCCAACAAAGTTTCATCAATCTTGACATCATTTCTTCCTTGCTCAAAAGTGATACCATAGACCTCTTTTGTTTCGATAGATTCTGGTTTATAACTAGGATCTATTTGAACGACACAGTAAGTTCCTTTTCTTTTTTTCTTAAGAATATCTAAGGCTTCTTTTGAATAAGAAGGGGCGATGATACCATCACTGACTTCCCTTAATAGAAAGGATGCTGTCTGTGCATCGCATTCATCTGATAAAGCCACAAAGTCACCATAGCTTGACATACGATCCGCTCCTCTTGCACGTATATAAGCGCTCGCTATAGGAGAAAGTTCTTTTCCTTCAACAAAATAAATTTTTTGCATAGTTTCATCTAAAGGTAAAGCTACTGCCGCACCAGCAGGTGAAACATGTTTAAATGAAGCAGCAGCCGGTAAGTGTGTTGCCTCTTTTAGTTCTTTCACTAATTGATAACTATTTAAAGCATCTAATAAGTTGATATACCCTGGCTTACCATTAAGAATGGTGATAGGTAAGTCATCATCATGTTTCATATAAATACGGGCTGGTTTTTGATTAGGATTACATCCATATTTCAATTCTAATTCTTTCATAATTGCTCCTTTCACTAAAAAAGCCAACAATCCAGGCATCTTCGCCCAGACGGTCGGCATCATTCCATTATATTCCCTGTGGTTATCCACTTCCGTCAGTCATATAACTACTTTTAGTTTAGTATAAAATAAAGTAAGAGTCAAAACTTTTTAAAAAGATTTCTTTCATGGATCATATTTTTTTACTGCTTTTTATTTAAGTCCTTCTTCAAACTTTCCTTTTCTAAACATTTCAATTTCTTTTTGATAAGGAGCCTTTTCTCCAACATAAGGCGTTTCTAAGATTTTAGGGACGCTTGCTAGTTTGGGATGATGGACAATATGATTTAAAATATCAAAGCCTATATATCCATATCCTATATTTTCATGTCGATCTTTGTGCGCTCCAATAGGATTTTTAGAATCATTGACATGAACCACAAGAATACGCTCTAATCCAAATAACCTCTCTACATCATCCAAAAGTTCATCAAACTGAGATAGATCATAACCAGCATCATGGAGATGACATGTATCTAAACATAGACCTAATAAGTGCTGATGTTTAACACCATCAAAAATGACCTTTAGTTCTTCTAAGCACTTCCCCACTTCGCTTCCCTTACCAGCCATGGTTTCTAAAGCAATATGCACTGAACTATCTTCTTTTAAGACTTGATTAAGTCCATCAATAATATATTTTAAACCAACTTCACTGCCTGCTTTGACATGACTACCAGGATGTAACACTAATCGTGTTGCCCCGATAGCTTCACATCTTTCAATTTCCTGGCTTAAAAACTGTACTGCAAGTTCATAAGTTTCTTTCTTCATCGAATTTCCTAAATTAATAATATAAGGTGCATGAACAACCACATTCTTCATGTCAATACCCGTTTCCTTCATCAAAGCCTTGGCTTCTTCGATTTTAAGTTGTGAAATAGGTTTTCTAAACGTATTTTGTGGTGCCCCTGTATAAAACATAAAGGTATTAGCTTGATAAGATAAAGCTTCTTTAACACTGCCTAACAACATGTCTTTGCCATTCATCGATACATGGCTACCAATGATTAATTCATCCATACTATTCTTCACTCTCTCTTTGTGCACGTTGATTCATCTTAGCACGTTCTTTTTTCTGACGTGCAATATCTTTTTGAATGATTGCTCTTTTTTGCTTACGCACTAAAGTTTCAATTTCTCTTTTTCTTTTCTTTTTATAGCCAGGCTTCACTTTAACTGGTTTTTTAATAATCTTCTGAACTTGTTTTTCTAATTCTGTCGGTTCTTTAATGCGCGTCTTACGGCGTTCTCTTTCCTTAAGTTCTACCCATTGTCCTTGTTTATAGTCCATCTGTTTAAAAGTGATGCCTTTCTTTTCCAATAACTTCACTTTATCTTCATTTTTTGAATCATATAATGTATAAGCCACGCCGGTATACTTACCACGACCACAACGGCCACTACGATGAATATAAAAATCTAATTCCTTAGGTAGATCCATACTGATGACATGACTGACACCATCAATATCAATACCTCTGGCAGCGATATCCGTCGCTACAATATATTGATAATCCATATTTTTAATACGACGCATCATCTGTCTTCTTTCGCGTGGTTGTAAATCACCATGAATTTCCCCTACACGATAACCATCTTCTCGTAAGCGATAAGATAACTGACTGGCTTCTTCTCGTGTATTACAGAAAATCAAACATATGTAAGGATCAATTCCTTCCATTAAATTTTTTAAAACACTATAACGATCACGATGTTTTGTAGGTACCAAGATATGTTCAACATTCTTTTCATTGAAACGATCTTCTTTTATTTCTACTAATTGAGGATTTTTCATATATTTTCTTAAAAAAGGTCTTAAGTTTTGTGGAATGGTGGCAGAGAAAACAAGCATTTGTAAGTCTTCTTTCATTTTTCCAGCAACAGCATCAATATCTTCTAAATAGCCAAATTCTAGCGTCATATCAGCTTCATCCACCACAAAAATGGATGATGTCGTAATCTTTAAAGCCTGTTCATCTAATGAAAGATCTTTAATTCTACCTGGGGTACCAATCACAATATGGGGTTGCGTAGAAAGTTTATCCATCGCTTTTTGGCGATCACTTCCCCCGACCATTAAAGATACACGTAGCCCTGGCATGGACTGCATAAATACTTTACAATTCTCATAAATTTGACTCGCCAATTCACGTGTTGGTGCAGTAATGGTTGCTTGTACCTTTTCTTGTGAAATATCGATACGTTGCATCACTGGTAATAAAAAAGCATGTGTCTTCCCAGAGC
>CANPGX010000082.1 GCA_947573745.1 uncultured Erysipelotrichaceae bacterium
TTGTTTCAACTTTACTTCTGATTGTTTTGTGTCATCTTAACTTAATGACATTGAGGAATTCCTCTTCTTTTTTTGTCGAATCATGAAATTAAAATCTTATTTTGGCAGGATAAGTATAGGCTTTTTCATGGCCTTTTAAAAATATCTGTGTTATACTAGGTGCGGTGATAGAAATGAAAAAAATAAAAATTTTGAATTTATGTTGCATCTGTTTAATGATGTGTTTAACAGGTTGCAAGTCTTCATATGAGAAGTACCAAAAAACTTTTTTAGGTGGTTTTGACACACTGACAACCTATATTAGTTATGCCAAGAGTGAAGATGAATTTAATCAACAGGTTGATTTTATTCAAGAAAAAATGACTTTCTATAATAATTTATTTGATAAATATCATAGCTATCCAGGGATCAATAATATTTATACAATTAACCAAAATGCTGGTAAACAGCCAGTTAAGGTAGATCCTGTCATTATTGATTTGTTAGAAAAAGCTGTATTTTATCATCAAGCTGTATCTTCTAAGGTGAATATTATGTTAGGCCCGGTATTATCTATTTGGCATGATTTTAGAGAAGAAGCCGGTGATGGTGGAGTGGGAGAAGTTCCTACATTAGAGCAGCTACAAAGTGCCAATCAATATGTAGATATATCCTATTTAGAGATTGATAGAGAAGCTTCTACAGTTTTTATTACGCAAGAGGGAGCTTCTTTAGATGTAGGAGCTATTGCTAAGGGCTATGCGGTAGAGTTAGTTAAACAAGGATTAATAGATATGGGTGTTGACAGTTTTTTACTTTCTGGTGGAGGTAATATTGCTGGTTATGGGCAACGTAAAATTAAAATAGAAAAATCTGATTTAGAAACATGTAAGACCCATTATTGTGTTTCTATCGAATCGCCTAAAGATGGAGCCTATAGTGATGGACAGCCATTAGCTATGTTAGAAGTAGATGGTAAGGCTGTTGTTACAAGTGGTGATTACCAACGTTTTTATCAGGATATTCAAGGAATTAAATATCATCATCTTGTTGATCCAGATACACTTTATCCTTCTGTTTATTATCGCGCTGTCACAATTGTCACAGAAGATTCAGGTTATGCAGATTTTCTTTCTTCAGCAGCTTTCTTGACACCTTATGAAGAGTGCCGTACAATGATTGAGTCATTAGAAGGTGTAGAAGCCATCTGGTTGATGGAAGATGGCACAGTCCATTATTCGAGTGGTTTAGTTGAAGGAGAAAACTTTCATATTTTAAATACATCAAGATTGGGGGAATGAAGATGAAAATCACTTATACACCAAAAGGAGTCTGTTCAAAAGCTATTCATATTGAAGTTAATGATGGGCATGTTGGTAAAGTATCCTTTGTTGGTGGATGTTCAGGGAACACACAAGGTGTTTGTCGTTTAATTGAAGGCATGGAAGTGCATGAGGCCATTGCTCGTATTAAAGGTATTCGTTGTGGCATGAAGCCAACTTCTTGTCCGGATCAATTAGCACAAGCTTTAGAATCAATGGTTGAATAATACTAGGGAATACAGGTGTATTCCCTATTTTTCTTATGAAACTTCTTATTTTACAGAAATTATTAAAGAATGAGATGACAAATGACGATTCTTGTTCTATACTATATTATATATTCAATAATTTGTCGAAATCATAAAGTTGAAAGTATGAGGAGGAAAATATGAAAAAGAAAATTCTTTTGATTTTTTTCGCAATGTCAATGGTATTGACTGTGATGTCTGGTTTTTCTCATCAAGCATTTAAAGACGTTGTAGCAGAGGCTACGGATGATGAAACATCAGATGAGTATCAACCCCCAAAGCATGAAGAAGGGAAAATTCATGTTAATGGGTATTATACAGTAGGAAATGACGGGGCATTAATGGCCAATCTTGAGTGGACTTATCCATATACCAATCCTTTAACAGGTATTGGGGTGGACCCTGGACGTCCTTATAAATATAGAATGTGGCAGTCTAAGTTGACCAATGCTGGCTCTTGGACGGAGTGGGATACACGTTCTCCAGTAGATGTGGATAAAGCAGATGGGCAAGTACGTGTTTTAAACGTTTGTCCAACAGCAGATTCTAAAAACTATTTAAAATCATGGATGTCTATGGCAGCAGAGGATTATGATCACACACGTACAACTGTTGGAAGAGGAATCATTCAGATTTATCCTGTTCTCATTGAAGAATATAATGCTAATCCAGATAAAATTTTAAAGACGAATCCAGAAACAGGTGAGTTGACAACAGAATATCAGTATAGTGTTATTATGTTTGGAACAGCTGATGCCAATGCCTCTAAGGATCTTACAGCGGCTTCACAACAGGCAACACTAGAATTTTCTAGAGCTGGTGGAGGTTTATTGTTTGGACATGACACTTTGACAAATTATAGTGGTGTCGGTGTACGTACTTATTTTAAACGCTTTGCTGAACCAGATTTTTTAAATATTCGTTTAGATGATCAGGGAACTAGTTATATTTCAACATATGTTAAAGTCGTTGATACCGGATTCTTAACAAGTCGTCCATGGGACTTGGAAGGAAAAACTTTAAGTATTCCAACAACGCATGTTTTGGGACAAAAGATTCCTGTAGGGAGTGCGACGAGAACGTGGATGCAGTTTTCTGATGGTTCTGGTAATGTTCAAGGAACTATTGCTGGAACACCTAACCAAATCATTGATAATTATTATTTAATTACTAATGGATCAACAGCGATGATTCAGACAGGACATTCCAATGGTAATGCCACATTGGATGAAGCTAAGGTTTTTGCCAATACATTGATTTATTTAGCACAATCAACGGTCACGACAACAGCACGTGATTCATCTTTTATTGATGAAGCAGCGCCAGAAAAGGCCATGGGTGTTGTTGAAGCGATTGTTCCAGCTGATGATTTAAAGAATTATGTAGCGCATATTGAATTATCAGGAGGAAAAGATCACGGTACGGAATATGCTTATAAAATTCAAGCCATTCCACAAGCAACATTGGAAGGTGAACAAAACTATGGTGAAATGTGGACGTCTACAGCGACTGATCCAACGGATCCTTCTTTGTTCCATTTAACAGCCCTTTCTGGATTGAAAGGATATTATGTTAAAGCAGTCAATACAAATCCAAATAAAGAAATTGCCGATCCTGCTCAGGCAAAGGCGAACTTGATTCCTCTATCAGGGGATGGTGCGACTTATACAACACCAAGTTTAGCAGCTGGTCATGAATATTATGTTCATATCTATGCTGTGGACTATGCAGGCAATGTTAGTGAAGATTATGTATTACCTATTAATGTGAGTGGAAGAATTGCAACTTTCCATAGTGAGGATGGTAGTGATCATCTTGATAAAACTTTATTAAATAGTAATGGTACTGTGGCAGCATTACCAAAAGATCCAACACGTGAAGGTTATGACTTTTTAGGTTGGTATACAAAAGATGATACAGCGGTAGATGGCGAAACTGTATTTAGTGAAGAAGACTATCCAGATGGTGTGGATTTATATGCCCATTGGATTGAAGTTTATGATGTGATTGTGGGTCAACGTGGACAAGGAAATGTCACGATTGATAGTGATGATGGACAAGAAAGTCCATTCCGCAAAGGAAGCCAAGTAGTGATTAGCTATGAGGCAGATGAAGGTTATGAAGTTGCTGGTGTATGGATCGATGATGTTTATCAACAGGCTGCTGAAAATGGAAAATTAGTGATCGAAAATCTTGATCAATCTCATTTTGTATTAGTAGAATTCGCCAAAAAAGAAGAAACAACATCCTTTGAAAAATATTATAGTGTCGAAACATCTATACAAGGGGGTGCTGGAAGCAGTATAACCCCTAGTCAGAAGATGTTATCGAGTGATCCACGTACATCGAATTATCAAGTTACTTGGAAGCCAGCAAAAGGGTATGTTGTTAAACAGGTCATCGTTGATGGTATCGTACGTCAAGATCTTGTTGATAAAGAGGGCATGACTTTTGAAAAGGTGGCTTCTGATCATGCGGTTGAAGTTGTTTTTGTTAAAGAAGAAGAGCTTCATCAAAAGAATCATCATATTGTAGAGACAAGATTAGTAGGTGGACCAGGAAGTATTAGTCCAACAACACGTGTAGAATCTGGTGATAGCTATACTGTAGAAGCAAGTGTGTCTGATACTAAAAACTATGAAATTAAATCTGTGAAAGTTTATGATAGTGAACATCAAGAAGTGACTGGCTTCAATATTAATCAAGCACTAGGGCGTGCAGAATTAACAAATATTGAAGAAGATTATGTCGTTGAAGTATGTTTAGGACCAAAGAATCAAGCGGGGACAGTGACGATTGCAGAGGATGACTTATTAAGAGTGAATACATCTATCATTGGAGATGGAAAAATCAGTCATTCAAAGATTGTTAAACGTGGAGATAATTATACTGTATCATGGGAAGCTGCTGAAGGTTGGAAAGTGAAAGAAGTTATCGTAGATGATAATAGAATTTACTATAGTGAAAAAGAAAATGCAGCAGAAATGATGCTTATGCGTGCCACATTAGAAGAAGAAAATTATGATTTTAATGCTATAGGAAAAGATCATTCTATCCAAGTCGTTTTAGAAAAAGTTGAAACTGAACCACAAGAAGGCTTCTTCGCTGTAGAAACGAAAGTGAATGGTGCTGCAAGTGCACAAATCAGTGCTGGTAATAAAGCTATAGAAGAAGGTAGCGATTATACTGTGGATTGGGAAGTTGGGGGAGATTATGCTGTTCAAGATGTTTTGATTAATGGTGTTTCTCATCCAGAATTGGTTCAATCACAACAGTATATCATTCATGATATTGATAAAAATTATGTTGTTGAAGTTATTGTGAAACGTGTTGTGAATATTGATAGTGATGGTGATGGTAAACCAGATGTGAATGTTGATACCGATGGTGATGGAAAGCCAGATGTGAATATTGATACGGATGGTGATGATAAGCCAGATATTAATATCGTGGATAAAGATGGCGATGGTAAACCAGATCCTATCGATTCTGATGATCCAAAGGAAAATAAGATTCCAAATGTGAATGTCGATACTGATGGTGATGGTAAGCCGGATGTGAATGTGGACACTGATGGTGATGGTCAGCCAGATATTAATATCGTGGATAAAGATGGCGATGGCAAACCAGACCCAGTTGATCCAAAAGATCCAAATCAAGATAAGACACCAGATGTCAATGTCGATACGGATGATGATGGTAAACCAGATGTCAACATCGATACAGATGGTGACGGTAAGCCAGATATCAATATTGTCGATAAAGATAAAGACGGAAAGCCAGATCCAATCGATCCAAAAGATCCAGATCAAGATAAAACACCAGATGTCAATATCGTGGACAAAGATGGTGATGGCAAACCAGATGACCTAGATGATCTTACTAAAGAAGAAATCAAAGATCTCACACCAGATGTGAATGTCG
>CANPGX010000083.1 GCA_947573745.1 uncultured Erysipelotrichaceae bacterium
TAAAAAATCACTGTAAAAGATATATTGCTTTAAAAGATAAATTTATTTATTGTAACTATTGACATTACATCAAAAGTGTATATAATATAGTTGTAACATAAAGAGTTACATTAAGAACAAATGGGACGGCCGCTCATTTGAAGAAATCTTTATAGGGAGGTAATGTCATGAGTAATTTTAGTAAAGTAAACGTATTAGATGATGCCAGAGTAGAACTTCACGATCAGCTTTCTTTGACAGGTGCTGAAATAAGTATGAATCATTTACCAGCAGGAACGAGTGTACCTTTTGTTCATTCGCATAAGCAAAATGAAGAAATCTATGGTGTTCTTTCGGGTAAAGGAAAAGTCGTCATTGATGGTGAAACGATATTATTATCTGAAGGAGATTGGTTGAGAATCGCACCAGTGGCAAAAAGACAATTTTTTGCATCAGACGATGCATCAATGCGTTTTGTATGTATTCAAGTTAAAGAAAATTCTCTTGAGGGATATACGATGACAGATGCGGTCGTTGAATAATAAAGAATAGATGCATAATAAACTCTCTATCACTAAAGATTCGTTGTAGAGAGTTTTTTTGTATATCAATCCATAGAATGATGCTCTTGTATTGTTGATGTCAGGGTAAGTTCTATTTTGCTAAAGTCTTATGCAATAAGTAGGCATAAGATATTATTTTTTTCAAAATATGATAAAAACTTGTATAAATGGATAGAGTTTTATAAAATGAGATAGGATTCAAAAATGGGGGAGGAAAACAGAATGTTCAATTTTCAAGTTGATTTAACCAAAGATAAAATTCTTAAATCTTTGATTATATTTGCCATACCTATCTTTATTTCAAATATTTTTCAACAGCTATATAATACGATGGATACGATGATCGTGGGGAATGTTTTAGGCGATCATTCATTGGCGGCGATTGGGGCTTGCGGTGCCGTGTATGAGTTGCTTGTAGGTTTTGCCTTAGGGGTTGGAAATGGTTTGAGTATTGTGGTTTCAAGGGCTTATGGTGCTAAAGATGAGCACCTATTGAAACGTTCAGTTGCTGGATCAATCGTTATTGGCCTCTTGTTGGTTATTTTGATCATGGTGATATCACAATTGGGATTATATCCTTTATTACAATTATTAGATACACCGGCTGATATTCTGAGTGAATCCTATTCGTATATTTCATGTATTACCCTTTTTGTAGGGGTTATGTTTGCTTATAATCTATGTGCTGGGTTATTACGCGCTATTGGAAATAGTTTTATGCCTTTGGTTTTCTTAATTATTTCATCATTACTCAATATTGGATTAGATGTCTTCTTTATGACACAATTGAATATGGGAATTCGAGGTGCTGCTGTTGCAACTGTGATAGCACAAGGTGTTTCGGCCATTTTATGTTTAGTATATATCTTTAAAAAGACACCGATGCTGGTACCTGAAAAGGAACACTTTAAGATAGATAAGCATCTTTATAAAGAATTGGCCGGGCAAGGATTTTCAATGGGCTTTATGATGGCGATTGTTAATTCTGGAACAGTTATTCTTCAAAAGGCCATCAACAGTTTTGGAACTTTAACGATTGCTGCCCATACGACGGCTAGAAAAGTTGGGGGCTTTTGTATGATGCCTTGTGGTACTTTATCAGCTTCTGTATCTACTTTTGTTTCTCAAAACAGAGGTGCCAATCAGCGTGAACGTATTATCGAAGGTGTAAAAATTGGTATTAAGTTATCAATAATCTGGGGGATCATTTCAGTCGCTTTCATGGTGTTATTTGCCAGACCTCTTGTGGCTTTACTATCGGGATCTAGTGAAGCTGTAGTGCTTGATAACGGTTCACAATATTTATTAGTTAATGCACCATTCTATGCTGTTTTAGGTGTTTTGTTGTTATTAAGAACGTCTTTACAAGGATTAGGCAAGAAAATCGTTCCTTTGGTTTCTAGTGTCATTGAGTTTTTTGGAAAGGTTATCTTTGCAAAAATATGTATTCCATATTTAGGTTATTTTGGTGTTATGCTTTGTGAACCTATCATTTGGTGTTTTATGTGTGCACAATTACTTTACTCTTTCTATAGAAACCCATATATTCGATATGGTACAGACAATAAAATTGTAGAAAATCATGAATAGTTTCGATTTATGGTGCCTTTACAGGTGCCATTTTTTGTTGATAAATGTAGGTTTTTTAAAAAGATTGATATATCGATTTTTTTAACTTATAATAAAATTAAATGAGGTGATTTTATGATGGATTCAAAAAGATGTCCTTATTGTGGAGGATATCATTTTATTGAAGGGAAACAGGATGGTTATTCTGCAGTGACACCAGCAGATAAAGCTTTGACGTTTAAATCGCAAGTTTTATACCATCAAATCTGTTTGCAGTGTGGGACGGTTGTTAGAAGTTATGTTAAAAATCCTCAAAAACTCATCACTAAAAAGAAAAGACGTGATGAAGACATGTTTCTAAATTCATAAATATTTAGAAAGATATATATTCATATGTATTATCCTAAACAGATACCTTATGTCTTAGATCAGGCATTTCGTAGTTATATTGATTATGAAGAATTTAGATATCAGGAATTAGAGGATTATTGTTTATGTATTTGGACCATGAGGTCTAAGCACATTTTAGATAAAACGATTTATAATTATATTTTACCCGATGCTTGTATTGATCTAATCATTGATTTTTCTCGTAAAGCCATTTATTTTTCAGGTTATAGCAAAGAAACGATTCCTTTTGCTTTAGATCAAAGTATAGATTATATGGGCGTACGCTTGAAACCAGGTGCTTTTCATGCTGTTTTTGGCATAGATGCTGATAAAGTCATGGATCATGCCATCGTATTATCATCAACAGAATCTATCTATGATATTCTAAAGACAGATCAGCTTTGCAAAAGATTGGATTTTTTTAAAGATTATCTCTATGATAAGGTCCGTGATAGACCTCATAGGCAATGGATCGATATCGTTGAAAGGCTTTATCAGGATCCTAGAGAACAAAATGTTCAAATAATGGCCCATAGGCTAGGCTATGATCAAAGACAACTCTATAGAGTTTTTAAAAAGCATTATGGCATATCACCTAAAGTATTATTAAACACCTTGCGATTACATTTATGTTTAACGTTGATGCTAGAACAACACCTAGATTTTTCAGAGATTGCCTATCAATGTGGTTTTTATGATCAAGCACATTTCATTAAAGAAATTAAAAGATATACAGGATTTTCACCTTTAAAACTGTTGGAGTATCGTTAATCATGTCCATTTTTTACAATACAAATGGACTTTAATTTTTTAATATCCTCTTAGGAGGTGTATGATAGATGTATGAAACAGTAACAGTGAATATCATGGTTGAAAATGTTGAAGAGACGGTTGAATTTTATGAAAGAAAGCTCGGCTTTCAAAAGGTGCTGAGTGTACCTGAAACAGGTAAAAATCTAAACTTTGCGATCGTTGGTAAGGATCATATTTCAATCATGTTTCAAAAACAAGACAGTTTATTGGAAGAATACCCATCATTACAAAAGGAATCCATTGTGCCTACTTTTACTTTATTTATCACGGTGAAGGATGTACGAAAACTTTATGATGAATTAAAGGATCATGTTACCTTAGCGGCCCCTTTACATCAAACTTTTTATGGTAAAGATGAATTCGCTATTTTTGATAATAATGGCAATATTTTGACTATCGCTTGTTAGGAGTTATCGTATGGCAACATCAGAATCATTTATACACTATGTGTGTGAACAATTAGAAGGTATTGGAGAAATTCGTTATCGAAAAATGTTTGGAGAATATATGGTTTATGTGAATGATAAACCAGTGATGACCGTTTGTGATGATACGGTCTTTATTAAGAAGATAGATCCTATTGCAGATATGATGAAAGAGGCTATGACGGGTTTTCCTTATCAAGGGGCTAAAGAACATTATATTTTGGATATGGATGATCGCCTTTTGGCAAGAAAAGTGATCACTGAAGTAGAGAAAGTCACACCACTTGTCAAAAAGAAACCTAAGAAATCAACAAAATAAAAGATATGATCAAGCAAGTTCCATGAATTTGCTTTTTTGTGTTATACTAAAGATGATTTCAGCAAAGATAAGGAGGGCGAATGATGAGTAAATATATACCATTATGGAAATATTTAGAAAAGCATCAGCAAGATCATTATTGTTTATCTTTTGAAGAGATTCAGAAAATCTTAGGTTTTGATATAGATCATGCTTTTTTAACTTATAAAAAGGAATCATTAGAATATGGCTATGAGGTGAAAAAAATCTCTATGAAAAAAAAGCAGGTTATTTTTGAGTTGAAAGGAAAGAGTGAATCGTAAAATGAAGCATCGTGGGTGGATGATCTTATTAGGCATACAGATATTGATCAGTCTTTTAGGTATTGGTGCATTTGTGATTTTAATGATTTATCATGAGGATATGTCAAAATGGTATCTGGCCTTGATCTTGTCGATCGTGCTTTTATTTTCAGGCGTTGTTGGTATGATTCATGAATATAGGAGATAATATGGAAGCATGTATGGAACTTTATGATTTGTTAGAACATTTAGGTATTTCTTATCAAGAAGTTGAACATGCCCCTGTATGGTGTGTAGAACAAGCACAATTTATCAAACAGATGATATCAGGTGTAGGGTGTAAGAGTCTTTTTTTAACTGATCGTCATCGTTATTTTTTGGTGATGTTAAAAGAAGAAAAAAGAGTTTCTATGAAAAATTTAGACCAAGCACTTCATGTTTCTCACTTATCTATGGCTAGTGAAGAGGATCTCAAACGTATTTTAGGCCTTGAACCAGGAAGTGTAACCCCTCTAAGTCTTTTTCGTGATACAAATCATTTAGTCACTGTTATTTTAGATAAGTCTTTAGAAAATCAATCACTTTTATGCCATTCTTGTGTGAATACAAAAACCATGTCGATAGCCTATCATGATTTACTTCGTTGGATCATGTTTACTGGTCATGAATATCAAATGACGGAGGTAGCAGAATGAGTCATTTTACAGTAGAAGAAAAAAGAAAGTATTTAGTTAAGAAACATATTAAAGATCATTTATTTGAATATGTATTGGATTTTATTGGGCCCATAATTCTAACCATGGTCCTGTTACGTTTATGTCATGCTCAAAATATGGCCTATGGAATCTTATTATCTTTGGCCTATAGTACAGGTAAAGTGATTTATCATATTTATTATTATAAAAAAGAATATGTCGATGTTGATATTCAAGAAGAGGAGGAAAAATGATGCTAACATTTAAATATGACACACAGTTGTTGATAGAAGGAAAAGGCTTGAATGAAAATGAGATTCATGATTATTTTATGCAACACTTTGAAGGAGATTGCTTACTGGCTGTGGGAGATGAAGATTTAATCAAGATTCATTTTCATACA
>CANPGX010000084.1 GCA_947573745.1 uncultured Erysipelotrichaceae bacterium
AGATCAAAATTGGCATTGAACAATTGATCGACCATCAAAGCCACTAAAGAACCAGCTAAACCACCACATAAAATAGACACCAACCATTGAATAGGTTGTGGAATAAAAGTCCAAGTATGAGCAACGTATAAAGAAACAAAGCCACCCACGATATATTGTCCTGGACCACCGATATTAAACAAACCACACTTATAAGCGAAAGCTACTGAAAGCCCCGTCATCATAATCGGCGTTGCATTTACTAATGTGTTTCCTAAGCTTCGTGCACCATCAAAAAAGCTACCTTGAAGCATGGTCATAAAGCCATCAAAAACAGCATCAGGTTTACTGACCAAAATAACTAAATATCCAAAGACCAAACCTAATAAAATAGCTAAAAGAGAAGATAAAAAGGACTTCATTCCTTCTGAATTTAAAAACTTTTTCATAGACCTTCACCCCTCTTACTTCCAGCCATATACAATCCTAATTCCTGTGTCGTAATTTCTTTAGGATTCAAATTCGCAACGATTTCCCCTTCATACATCACAAGAATACGATCGCTGACATTCATAACTTCATCCAATTCTAAAGATACCAAAAGAACCGCTTTTCCTTGATCACGTTGTTCAATTAATTGCTTATGGATATATTCGATAGCTCCAACATCTAATCCACGCGTTGGTTGCACTGCAATTAACAAATCTGCATTCGTATCAATTTCACGTGCAACGATCGCTTTTTGTTGGTTACCACCTGACATGCTACGAACAATGGTCTTATCCTGTTGCCCAGAACGAATATCAAATTTGTCAATTAGACGTAAAGCATCTTCTTTCATTCTTTTAAAATTAATAAAACCATGTTTTTGATGGGCTTCATCAAAGTAATTCTTTAAAATAAGATTCTCTGACAAATTATAATCTAAGATCAAGCCATGCTTATGTCTATCTTCAGGGATATGAGCCATGCCATCTAATGCACGTTGTCGCACAGATTCTTTTGAGATGTCCTTATCCTTTAAAAAGACTTTACCTTCAGTTGCCTCGATCATCCCAGTTAAAGCATAGACCAACTCTGTTTGTCCATTACCATCAATACCCGCAATACAAACAATTTCACCTGCTCTTGCTTCAAAAGAAATATTCGTTAATACATTTTTATGTGCATGTACAGGACGATAAGACAAATGATCAACTTTCAAAATAGTTTGTTGCGGTGAAGCTTCTTGCTTTTCAACAGTAAGATTGACTTTACGTCCAACCATCATTTCAGAAAGTTCTTCTTTACTTGTTGAAGCAACATCGACAGTATCAATATAACGTCCTTTTCTTAAAATCGTACAACGATCTGCAACTTCTTTAATTTCATTTAATTTATGTGTAATAAAAATAATTGATTTTCCTTCACGGACGAGTTCTTTCATGATTTTCATCAACTCAGAAATCTCCTGTGGTGTCAATACTGCAGTAGGTTCATCAAAAATCAAAATTTCATTGTCTCTAAACAACATTTTTAAAATTTCTACACGCTGTTGCATCCCCACTGTAATATCTGAAATCAAAGCATCTGGATCCACATTAAGGTGATAGCGATGACTTAAATCTAATACTTTCTTTCTAGCATTTTCTAGTTTTATGATCCCTTTATTGGTCTCCTCAACACCCAAAACAATATTTTCCAATACTGTAAAGTTATGAACCAACTTAAAATGTTGATGCACCATACCAATGGCATAGCGATTAGCCTCATTTGGATTTTTGATCTTAACTTCCTCTCCCTTGATCTTAATCATGCCTTTTTCTGGTTGATACAGACCAAAGAGAACGCTCATTAAGGTTGATTTTCCCGCACCATTTTCACCTAATAAAGCATGAATCTCACCCTGCTTAACTTGTAGTGTGATATCATCATTAGCAATGATTCCGGGAAATTCTTTTGTAATATTTAACATTTCAATGACATATTCCAATAGACTCACCTCTCCTCTTTTAATTTAAGTATACATGATTTCGACATTTTTTGAAATAAAAAAATAGCGATGTTTCACGCTATTTTCCTATTTTAGTCAGTTAAACCATTAGCATCTACTTTAATAATATCATTTGATAAATCATGAGCAAATTCAGCAGAAGCTACATCATAAGGTACAATTTCCCCACTCTTTAATTTTTCGTAAACAGCATCATAATCTTCTTTAGTGAAACCATTAAGTTTAGAGAAATCTTCAGGTAAAGCAACATAACCAACTTCAGCGCCATAAACTAGATCTTCTCCACCAGGGAATGCATCTTCATAGAATGCTTTGATAACATCATGAACAGATAAACGAATGCTCTTCATAGCAGAAGTGATGATAGTTTCAGATTGTGATGATTGGTCTACGTCTACACCAACAGCCTTACCATTTTCAGTTTGAGCAGCAGCGAAAACTGAATTTCCTAACGCACCACCACAACCAAAGATAACTTCAGTACCATTTCTATACCAAGTACTTGCTAGAGTTTGAGCTTCAGGTGTTGCATCAAAAATACCTGTATAATGATATTTACATTCAATACCAGAAATACCTAATTCTCTTGCTGCATATTCAGCGCCAGCTACGAAACCATATCCATAACGAATAACAGCATCTGTTTTCATACCACCCATGAAACCTAATTTAGTATATCCAGCCTTAACCACTGCATAGCCAGCTAAGAAACCAGCTTGTTGTTCCAAATACATGATTGAAACAGTATTATCAGCAGTTTTATAAGTTGAATAATCTTCACTATGTGGTTTATCATCAATTAAAACAAATTTTACATCAGGGTATTTATCTTGTGCTTCATAAATAGCTGTAGCCCAAGCAAATCCAGGAGTAACAACGATCTTTGCTCCATTGTTGATGGCTTCATCAATAGCATCTAAATAAGATTTAGCAGATTCATCCACTGGTTTATAGTATGTATGACTCACATTATTTTCTTTAGCATAGTCTTGAATACCTTCCCAGCAGCCTTGGTTAAAAGATTTGTCATCAACATCACCAAAGTCTGTAATCAAAGCCACTTCATACGTTGAATTTTCTTTGTCTTTAGGTTTAGAAGAACATCCAGTTAATACTAATCCTAAAGCAAGAAGTGAAACTAAAAGTTTTTTCATTTTTTATTTTTCCTCCTCGATAACTTTAAGTATCTAATTTCATTTTAACAGTCTTTCAAGACACATACAAGAACAATTGTGAAAAATATGTATAAAGTTATAAAAAAATAGAAAAGCTTATTTTAGCTTTTCTATAAATCTTCTTCGTGATAACCCCTAATTAAAACTTCCCTAGGTTTTGACCCTAATTGTGGTCCTATAACACCATTAGCTTCTAACTGATCAATAATACGGGCAGCTTTATTATAACCAATACGAAATTGACGTTGTAATAAAGAAGCGCTCGCCTTTTGTTCACGAATGACAAAATCACGACACATCTCATATTCTTCATCTTCTTCCTCATAGCTAGAACTTGACGAAGAAACAGATTTTAAATTCACAAAGTTTTCGTCATAAGATGCTTCCTGTTGTCCCATGACATAATGAACCAATGCACTCACTTCATCATCTGAAACAAAAGCACCTTGTATACGTGTCGGATGACTAGCACCAATTGGAGAAAATAACATATCTCCTCTTCCTAATAACTTTTCAGCCCCAGATGCATCTAAAATCGTACGAGAATCAATACTACTTGAAACCGCAAAAGCAATACGCGATGGTATATTAGCCTTAATAACTCCAGTAATAACATCTGTACTTGGTCTTTGTGTCGCTACAATCAAATGCATACCAGCCGCACGAGCCATCTGTGAAATACGCATGATACAATCTTCTACTTCTTTACTAGCAACCATCATTAAATCTGCCACTTCATCTAAAATAACCACATAATATGGAAGAATTTCCATCTTCTCTTCCAATGAACATGTTTCATTAAAGGTTTTAGCATGCTCATTATATCCCTCTATATTACGGGCATTCGTTTTAGCAAAAAGTTCATAACGACGTTCCATTTCTTCTACGACCTTTCTTAAAGCCGCTGCTGCTTTTTTAGGATCCGTAACAACAGGTCCTACTAAATGTGGAATACCGTTATAACCTGTTAATTCCACTTTTTTAGGATCTACTAATAATAATTTGACTTCATCAGGTTTTGCTCTCATCAAAATAGAACAGATAATGGTATTAACACAAACCGACTTTCCTGATCCGGTCGCCCCTGCAATCAAAAGATGAGGCATTTTATTAATTTCAGCATAAATAGAATGACCAGTAATATCTTTACCTAAAGGTACTAATAATTTACTCTCTTTTTTATTTTCTGGAATATCTTTAAAAACTTCTTTAAACGATACTGTCGAAGCTTCTAAATTAGGAATTTCAATCCCTATAGCAGATTTTCCAGGGATTGGTGCTTCAATACGAATATCTTTAGCCGCAAGAGCTAATTTAATATCATCTTGTAATGAAACAATACGATTGACACGAACACCTGTTTCAATCTTAATTTCATATTTTGTCACAGCAGGACCAATGAAAATATCATGGACAGTGGCATTAACACCAAATTCTTTTAAAACAGAAGTAAGCTTTTTGGCATTATCTAAAGCCACCGCTCTAGCATTACCATTTTTCTTATTCACTGCATTTTTTAATAAAGATAAAGGTGGTAAACGATAATTTTTATTAATTTTGACTTCTTTAGAAGGTTTCACTTCTTCTTTTGGTGAAGTTGGTTCTTCTTGGACGATATCTTTTTCTTCTTTTTCTACTGGTATCATATCTAGCTCTTTGATATCATGATCCATTTTTTGTTCTTCATGGATTTGAAAATGGACATCTTCCATAGGTGTCTCATTATCCTCCATATCATTTAATGTCACATGATCTTCAGAAGATACATCTTTTTTAAATCGATCATCGAAAACATGTTCTGGAAAAAATAACTTTGAAGACGACTTTTTTTTCGAAAAGAAATCTATAAAACTTGTTTTTTGCTGATCCTCTTCTTGATTTTCATTGACTTTAGGTTTACTAACAGCTTTTCTCTTTTTAGGTCGCAACCATTTAATATAAGATTTGCTTCCTATCAATACTAAACCAATCATTCCAAGGACAGCAGCTGCAATAAAAGCACCTGTTCGATCAAACAAAAAACTAAAGACAGAAAAGAAGATAGCGCCAATAACCCCACCTTTTAAAATTTCAGCATTCCCTAAATATTGTTGCAGTACCAAAACACCTTTAATTTCTTTATCTGATGGTGCTGCCGCCACCGTCAATAAGGCGATTAAAACCAAATATCCACCTATAGCCAAAGGGCCTGTAAAATGTGGTAATGTTGCACCATAAAGAATATATCCTAACAATAATAATAGGATAAAATAAATCACACCATTAAAATT
>CANPGX010000085.1 GCA_947573745.1 uncultured Erysipelotrichaceae bacterium
AACTGCAGATAGTAGAAATGATTTCCGTTAGAATTTCTATGCTTTGCTTTATTGGTAGCGGTTTTGATACCTGGCATAGGAAGTGTGAGAGGTGGAAGTCGTAGTTGGTTTGCATTAGGACCCATTTCATTTCAGCCTTCGGAATTGTTTAAAATAGGGATGATGATGTTTTCCGCAAGTTATATATGTCGTTATTATCACTATCTAAAAAAATTAAAATATAGTTTTTTGTTGTGGTTGATTTTAGGTTCGGGTTTTTTATTGATCATGCTTCAACCGGATTTTGGAACAGGGATTGTCATGGTCTGTTCGGTGATCGTGATGTTGATCGTTACACCGTTCCCCTTTAAATATTTTATCTATCTAGGGATGATGGGCATACTCGGTATCGTTGGTCTGGTTGCTTCAGCACCATATCGTATGGCACGTATTGTGGCTTATTTAGATCCCTTTAAGGATCCTTTAGGAAGTGGATTCCAAATGATTCAATCTTTATATGCGATAGGGCCAGGAGGATTATTAGGTGTTGGGTTTAATCAAAGTATCCAAAAACATTTTTATCTTCCTGAACCACAAACCGATTTTATCTTTGCGATTTATTGTGAAGAGTTTGGTTTGATTGGGTGTATTGTCCTTGTAGGTTTATATTTTTATTTAATTTATTTAGCTATCCATATTGCAAGACAGTCAGAAGATTTATATGGTTGTTTTTTAGCGATAGGATTAGCTGCCATGATCGGTATTCAAACCATCATCAATCTAGGCGTTGTTGTAGGCTTGTTACCAGTAACAGGTGTTACATTGCCGTTGATGTCTTATGGTGGATCTAGTTTAACGATCATGTTGAGCACCTTTGGAATTTTAATATATATCGCTAAAAAGAATGAAGATGTGTTATAATAAAATCAGGAGTGATCATATGAGAATTTTAATAAGTACTGGAGGCACTGGGGGACACCTTTATCCTGCTTTAGCCTTAGCTGATGATATTAAAGAGAGAGAACCTGAGACAAAATTTCTTTTTGTCGGAACAAAGCATCGCTTGGAGTCACAAGTAGTCCCTCAAAGAGGTTATGATTATCGTGGTATACATGTGTTAGGCTTGGCTGGTCATCCATTACAAAAAGCTAAAGCCATGATGGTCTTTATTCGTTCTTTGGCTATTTCCAAAAAAATTATTCAAGAGTTTAAACCTGATTTAGTGATTGGTTTTGGTGGCTATGTCAGTGCTTCGGTGGTTTATAGTGCGACGAGAATGCATATTAAGACCATGATCCATGAACAGAATTCTATCATTGGATTAACAAATAAAATGTTGATGAAATATGTGGATGCCATTGTATGTTGTTATGAGAAAGCTTACGAGGCCTTTCCTAAAGAAAAAACCTATTTATTGGGGAATCCTCGTGCTTCTGTTGTTGTCAAAGCACCCAAGAAAGATATCTATGAAACATATCATTTAGATCGCCAAAAGCGTATTGTTTTAATGGTCATGGGATCATTGGGATCATCTACTATTAATCAAATGATGAAAGATACTCTAGCTTTGTTTAAAGATGCGGATTATCAAATTTTATTTGTTACTGGGAAACATCAAGAACATGATTGGCTGTCGTCTAAAGATATGCCGGCCTGTTTTCATACAGCAGAATATATTGAAGATATGCCTAGTTTATTAAGGAAAGTTTCTTTGATCGTTACGCGTGCTGGGGCTACCACCTTGGCAGAAATCACAGCACTTGGATGTCCTTCTTTGATTATTCCCAGTCCTTATGTAGCAAGTAATCATCAAGAGTATAATGCTAGAGAATTAGAGAGGAAAAAGGCAGCTGTGGTTATTCTTGAAAAAGATCTTACACCTAAAAAATTAGTTGATACGATCAATCATCTTCTTCAAGACGAAGAAACATTGAAAAATATGGCTTTACAAGCACGTCAACTTGGAAAACCAGATGCCTGTTTAGATATATATCAGTTAATTAAAAAAATAATGAAGGAGTAGAAGCATGGATTTTGATACAATAACACAAGATCTTTATAAGATGCATATAGGAGATATCAAGGAGTATGAACCATTATATAAACATACGACTTTTCGTGTTGGCGGACCAGCAAGATGGTATCTATCACCTTATGATGCTCTTTCTTTAAAAACGTTGATGCATTATGTTCATAGTCATAAGATCCCATACTTTATTTTAGGAAAGGGATCTAATGTTCTTTTTTCTGATAAAGAATATAATGGGATCATCATTTCCTTATCAGAACATTTTCAACAAGTCGATATCAATTGTTGTTTGATTAGGGTGGCATCAGGTGTTTCGTTAATGAAATTGGCTTATGATTGTGCTAAGTGGGGACTTTCTGGTTTAGAGTTTGCAGGGGGCATTCCCGGAAGTGTGGGTGGTGGCTTATTTATGAATGCGGGCGCCTATAAACATGATTTTTCTGAAATTGTTAAAGAGGTCTATGTTCTTGATGAACATTTTAATATACGTTGTCTCTCTAAAGAAGACATGTCCTTTGCTTATCGTCATTCTGTGATTCAGCAACATCCGGAATGGATTATCTTAGGGGGTTTATTAGAAATGAAAGCAGCTGATTCTAAAAGTATTCAAGAACTTCTTGATCGCCGCAAAGAAAAGCGTATGGCTTCGCAACCTTGGAATATGTCTAGTGCAGGAAGTGTTTTTAGAAATCCAGATGAAAAGCCTGCTTGGCAATGTATTGATGAATGTCAATTGCGTGGTTATGAGATAGGTGGAGCGCAAATTTCACCAAAGCATTCGAATTTTATTGTTAATAATGGTTATGCTAGTGCTAAAGATATTTTGGATCTTATCTATTTCACAAAAGATACAGTTTATGAAAAATTAGGTATCGTTTTGACTACTGAAGTAAGATTAGTCAATTGGGATTAATATGAAGAAAAAAACAGATATTTATTATAATGAGCATGACCAATCACAAGTGTATGAAGTTCTTAAGAAAAAGAAGAAAAGTCGTTTAAAACAGAAGTGGCGTATTTTTTTAATTGTCATCATGATTGCGGGTATCCTTTTATTTATTCAAAGTGATTTTAGTAAGGTGCGTTCTATTGAAATTCAAGGAAATCAGCTGATGAGCGAAACACTAATCAAAGATCATTTAAATATTGATGAAGAAAGTTTCATTTTTAATGCTTGGCCATCGACTTTGGAAAAACGCTTAAAAAATAATTCGTTGATAGAAGAAGTTCATGTTAGGACAATTCCTTTTATCGGAGTTAAAGTGACAGTTAAAGAAGCTAACATCATTGCATATATGGAGCAAGGATCACAATATATTCTTGTTGGTTCTAATGGAAAAACATTAACTGTAGAGAAAGAAAAATATACTTCTTTTGTACAGAATTATATTCTATTGAGACAATTTTCTGTAGATGATACTTTTAATCAATTTACAGAAGCTTTAGCTAAGGTGGATGAAGATGTACTTTATCAAATTTCAGATATTGTCTTTGTACCGGAGAAGACAGATCCAACAAAATTAGAATTTATGATGGATGATGGTAAAAGGCTCTATTTACGTATAGAAGATATGGTTGAAGAACTAAAGAGTTATAATCAAGTGATTTCTACATATCCTAATGGCTGTTATTATGATTTCCTAGGACGTAAAGTTTATGTTAAAGAATGTGAATAAAGATTTTCTATCGCTAGGAAATCTTTTTATTTTCTTCAAAAAGTGTCATGATATTCTCTTAAAATAGTTCCTTTATTTTTGGATTTATGATATTATATCTATAAAGTGAGTAGTGAGGGGAGATAGGATGAAAGATATTTATGCTGTATTAGACTTAGGAAGTTCAACCATCAAACTTGTTGTGGGGGAAATTGTTAATTCAAATGTGAATATTTTATATGCTTCGATGATTCCTAGTCATGGTATTAAAAATGGTGAAATTAAGAATCAATCTCTAGTCATCGAGGATATACGGCAAATCATTGCGTCTGGACAATCAGCGTTAAATACAAAGATTGAACGTGTGGCGTTGAATATTCCTACTCATAAGTCACGATTATATCAATGCCAAGGAAGTTGTATGGTTCATCGACCACAAGATGGTATCACGAATGAGGATATTATTCGTGCTTTAAATGATGCCAAACGTTTTGAAAGAAAAGAAAATGAAGAAATTATATCTGTGATTCCGGTGACTTATTATTATAGTCAAACAAGTTCTAAAGAAGCTCCTATAGGGAAAAAATCAGCCAACTTGACGATTGATGCTATGGTTATCACAACGCGAAGTAAGATTTTGTATCCTTATTTACGTGTCGTGGAGTTATCAGGACTTGAAGTTGTGGATATATCCATTGATGCTTATGGTTGTGCAAAAGAAGCTTTTGATGAGGTTTATCTTGAAGAAGGCGCTATTTTGATTGATATAGGTTATAAGAGTTCTTCAATATCTTTTTTCTATGAAGGTTATTTGCAGTTACTGACAACAGTACCTGTTGGGGGTTATAGTTTAACAAAGAAGTTAGCTAATGAATTACAGATCCCTATTCCTAAAGCTGAAGCTTATAAGATTAAATATGGTACATGTAATCGACAAATTGGCAATGAAGATATCATTCATACGATTTATATGGGTGATGAAGAAAAAAATTATTCACAGAGAGATTTAGCAGAATTACTATATGATGCAGCAAAAGAAATGGCTCAAGTCATCAAAGAAAAGATTTCTGTGATTGAAGGTAGTTCAAAGTATGAAATGCTGATCGTTGGTGGTGGTGGTGAATTAGAAGATATTGCCAAACCAATGATGGAAGTGTTAGGTAGTTCAGTGAGAGTTTATCGTCCTGAAATTATCGGCGCGAGAAAGATGAGTTATGTTTCATGTTTAGGGATGATTTATTTTCTTAATGATCGTATTAAAATTTTAGGTAAACAAAAACCTTCTTTGGTTTTGCCAGAACTAACACATACGATGAGTTTGCGTTTCAAAGGTCTAACAAAGTCTACAGGACAAAAATCGGATAAAAAGATCAATAAGTTGATTGATGCTATATTTACAGAAAATGAATAAAGAGAGGTTATAAAGATGATGGATGCTGGAGAATTCATTCAAGTAGCGAAAATTAAGGTAATCGGTGTTGGTGGCGGTGGTTGTAATGCTGTTGCACGTATGATTGAAGAAGGAGTTCAAGGTGTTGAATTCTATGTGGCTAATACTGATGCACAAGTTCTTAATGGAACAAAAGTAAGAAATAAGATTACATTAGGTAAAAGTTTAACACAAGGATTAGGAGCTGGAGGAAATCCAGAAATTGGTCGTAAAGCAGCCATGGAATCTGAGGTTGAAATTAAGGAAGCTTTATCAGGAGCAAATATGATCTTTATTGCTGCTGGTATGGGT
>CANPGX010000086.1 GCA_947573745.1 uncultured Erysipelotrichaceae bacterium
AATATTGTCCACGATGCCATGCTTTTATGGAAAATGCTATTCCGGTATTACAGGAGACCTTTGGAGAATATTTAACCATTAATCTTTATGATATTGAAGATCCAAATGAAAATAATATTGAAAAGTATGCTGAAGAAGTGATGAAGTTGGAAGGCTTTGATGAATCTTTAACAGGATATGCTCCTTTTATTGTTTTTGAAGGTTTATTTGCTAAAATAGGGTATGATGATGGTACGGTAGATTATTACATTGATGATATTAAAAGAGCCATTCGTCATGAGAAACTAGGAAGTTTTCTAGATGTAGATGGTAATCGTTTTTTATTTAAAGAAAGCTAATTTAGCTTTTTTTATTTTTTGAAAATCTGTATAATAAAATTAAAGATAAGAGGAGGAAGATAAAATATGTCAACACCACATAATGAAGCAAATAAGGGTGATATTGCTTCAACTGTTTTAATGCCTGGAGATCCTTTGCGAGCAAAATATCTTGCTGAACATTTTTTAGAGGATGTCAAGACTTTTAACACCGTAAGAAATATGTTAGGTTATACGGGTTATTATCATGGAAAACGTGTGTCTATCATGGGCTCTGGTATGGGGATGCCTTCTATAGGTATTTACGCTTATGAGTTGTTTAACATGTATGATGTTGAAAAGATTATTCGTATCGGTAGTTGTGGAGCAATTCAAGAAAATGTTCATGTGAGAGATATTGTTATTGCTCAAGGAGCGTGTACGGATTCTCATTTTGCACACCAATTTGAATTGCCTGGGACTTTTTCAGCGATATCAAACTATGAATTATTAGAAGCTGCAGTGACTTTAGCGAAGGAAAAAGGCGTTCCTTATCATGTCGGTAATGTTGTTGCGAGTGATTTATTCTATCATGATGATCAAGATAGCGATAAAAAATGGGCTAAGATGGGATGCTTAGCTTTGGAAATGGAATCTTATGCTTTGTTTGCATTAGCAAGTCGTTATGGTAAGAAAGCATTAACTTTATTAACGGTTTCTGATTCTATGATTACGCATGAAGAGACAACAGCGAAAGAAAGAGAAGAAACTTTCACAGCGATGATGGAAATTGCATTGGAGATTGCTTAATGAAGAAAGCTTTTGCTTTTTTTGATTTTGATAATACGTTGATTAAAGGAGATTCTATTTTTTATTTAGTTCTATTCTTTTATAAACGCTATCCTTTAAAAAGCTATCGCTTGTTGTATAGTGCATGGTGCTTTTTTAAATGGAAATGTCACTTAGGTAGTTTTTTATCTTTTAAAGCATCTTTACTTTATGTTTTAGATGACTTGACGCAAGAGCAGTTACATCAATTTTACCAACAAGAATGTGTTTCTCGCTATTACTTACATGTTGTTGAAACATTATATCAAAGGAAACAAGAAGGTTGCTTAATTTATTTAGTTTCAGCTAGTCCAGAAGTGTATTTGCGTGAAACTGATTTGCCTGTTGATGTGATCATTGGAACACAAACAGATGGAAAGAGTCACCGTATCATATCAGAAAATTGTTCTAAGGAAGAGAAAGTTCATCGTATTATGGAGGATTTAAATCAAAAAGGTTTAGAAATAGACTATGAACATTCTTATGGATATTCAGATTCTGAAAGTGATTTGCCGATGTTAAGACTTGTTAAACATCGTTTCCGTATTCATCGTCAAAATGGAGAGATAGACCCGTTTTAGGGTCTTTTTTGATGGCAATAATTTAAAAAAATTAGCACTAAAATGTTGACAGTGCCAAAAGATAGAGTATAATAAGATTAGCACCAGAAAAGGAAGAGTGCTAAAAGGTGGTGAGATATGTGTTAACAAATAGACAATTAACGATATTTAAATCTATTGTTGAGGAATTTATTTCAACCAATGAGCCTGTAGGTTCAAAGACTTTAATGGAGAAATATCAATTACCTTATTCTTCAGCAACGATTCGAAATGAAATGTCATTTTTAGAGGAATATGGTTATCTAGAGAAAACACATACATCATCAGGGAGAATTCCATCTATAGAAGGTTATCGTTTTTACGTTGATCATCTTGTAGAAAATCGTATTGAAGATAAAGTGAAAATGCAATTACAAACTTTATTTCAAGATAGACATCGTTCATTACATGATATTGTTCAAGATAGTTGTAAGATGTTGAGTGAACTTACGAATCTTACATCCATCGTGTTAGGACCTGATTCTAGTTATGAATGTCTACAAAGAATGGCGGTTGTTCCTTTATCGAATACTAATGTCACAGTGATTATTGTGACAGATAAAGGACATGTAGAAAATAAAACATTTACTTTAGAAAAAGATTATACGATGGATGATTTGACGAGTTGTGTCAATGTCATGAATGAGCTTTTAGTGGGAACGCCTATCAATGAAGTTGCTTATCGTTTGGAACAAGAAGTTAAGCCTATCTTAGCCTCACGTGTCCATGAACATGAAGTACTCTTTAATGCGTTTTTAGAAGCCTTTATTAAATTTGCAAAAAGCAATATTTATTTCTCAGGTAAAGAGAATATGTTATATCAGCCTGAGTATAATGATGTTAATAAACTTCGTCAATTAGTGAGTGCTTTTGAAAACTTAACTATGTGGAACAATTTAGAAACTGTCACAGAGAATGAAGGTGTGGTTGTCAAGATTGGCAATGAATCACCATTAAGTGGCTTAAGTGATGTATCCGTGATTTCCGCACCATTTAAAACAGGAAAAACGACTCATGGATCTATTGCTGTTATAGGTCCTACACGGATGCCTTATGAAAAAGTGGTTTCTTTAGTTGAGTATATTTCAAAAAATATAGAAGAAATATTCATGGAGAATGAAGAATAGAGGTGAAATAGATGGATAAAGAGCAAGTAGAAAAAGAAATGATGGAAGAAGATGAACAAGAGGATGTTCAGGAGCCTGTTGAATCACAAGAACCTTCTTTAGAAGAACAGAATGCTTCTTTAAAGGAGGAAGTGAATCAATGGAAAACAGATTACTATAAAGTTTTTGCAGATATGGAAAATCTTAAAAGACGCTTACAAACTGAACATATGAATTCATTGAAATTTATGATGCAGTCGTTTGTCAGTGACTTGCTTCCTATTTTAGATAACTTTGAAAGTTAATTAAATGTTAAAGATGCTAATGTGTAAGTAAATAAATTATTAAAATTAAATGAAATGATTTATAAACAACTCTTTGATGTATTAAAAAAACAAGGTGTAGAAGAAATCAAAACTTTAGATCAACCTTTTGATCCTAATGTACATCAGGCAGTGATGATGGAAAAAAGAGAAGGCATAGATTCTGGTATGGTCATTGAAGAGTTACAGAAAGGTTATAAACTTAAAGATCGCGTCATTCGCGCTTCTTTAGTAAAGGTTAGTGAATAGGAGGATATAAAGATGGTTAAAAAAATTATTGGTATTGATTTAGGTACAACAAATTCATGTGTAAGTATTTTGGAAAATGGTGAAGCAAAGGTGATTGCCAATCCAGAAGGAAATCGTACAACACCTTCAGTGGTTTCATTTAAAAATGGAGAAATTATTGTGGGTGAAGCAGCTAAAAGACAAGCTGTAACAAATAAAGACACAATTATGTCTATCAAACGTGATATGGGAACATCTCATAAGGTTCAAGCAAATGGTAAAGAATATACACCACAAGAGATTTCTGCAATGATTTTACAGAATTTAAAAGCAACAGCAGAAGCTTACTTAGGTGAAACAGTATCAAGTGCTGTTATTACGGTTCCAGCATATTTTAATGATGCACAACGTCAAGCAACAAAGGATGCTGGTAAAATTGCTGGCTTAGAAGTAGAACGTATTATTAATGAACCAACAGCTGCAGCACTTGCTTTTGGATTGGATAAACTTGATAAAGAACAAAGAGTGTTGGTTTTTGACTTAGGTGGTGGTACTTTTGATGTTTCTATTCTAGATTTAGCAGATGGTACATTTGAAGTTTTATCAACAGCAGGGGATAATCGTTTAGGTGGCGATGACTTTGACCATGTTGTGATGGATTATATCGTTAGTGAATTTAAGAAAGAACAAGGCATTGATTTAAGTCAAGATAACATGGCTATGCAACGTGTCAAAGAAGCTGCAGAAAAAGCCAAAAAAGATTTATCTGGTGTGATGCAGACACAAATTTCATTACCATTCATTTCAGCAGGAGCTAATGGTCCATTACACTTAGAATTAACATTAACACGTGCTAAATTCGATGAATTGACTAAAGGATTAGTCAATCGTTGTGAAAATCCAGTAAGACAAGCTTTAAATGATGCTAAGTTAACAGCTAATGATATTGATCAAGTCTTACTAGTAGGTGGATCAACACGTATTCCAGCCGTACAAGAGTTAGTTAAACGTTTATTAGGTAAGGAACCTAATAAATCAGTAAATCCAGATGAAGTTGTTTCTATGGGTGCTGCTATTCAAGGTGGTGTCATTTCTGGAGATGTTAAAGATATTGTTTTACTTGATGTTACACCATTATCTTTAGGTATTGAAACACAAGGTGGTGTCATGACCGTTCTTATTGAACGTAATACAACGATCCCAACAACAAAATCACAAATTTTCTCAACGGCAGAAAATAATCAACCTGCTGTAGATATCAATGTATTACAAGGTGAACGTGCTATGGCTCGTGACAACAAGCAATTGGGTATTTTCAAATTAGATGGTATTGATCCAGCACCTCGTGGTGTACCACAAATTGAAGTTACTTTCTCTATTGATGTCAACGGTATTGTCAATGTTAAGGCTAAAGATTTGAAGAACAACAAGGAACAATCTATTACGATTCAAAATACAAGTGGTTTATCAGAAGAAGAAATTGACCGTATGGTTAAAGAAGCAGAAGCTAATAAAGCAGATGACGAAAAGAAACGTAAAGATGTTGAAACAAGAAATAGAGCTGAACAGATGATCAATGAAATCGATAAAGCATTAGCTGAACAAGGCGATAAGATTGATGAAAAACAAAAAGAAGAAGCAACAAAATTAAGAGATGAATTAAAAACAGCTTTAGATAATAATGACATGGCAACATTAGATAGTAAGTTATCTGAATTAGAACAGATGGCTTCACAAATGGCTGCTTATGCATATCAACAACAACAGGCTCAAGAAGGACAACCAACCAACGATGATGTTGTTGATGCAGATTTTAAAGAAAAGAATTAATAAATAAACCAAGGAAAGCCCTTGGTTTATTTGGTAAGGAGTATAGGTGATATGGCAAAAAGAGATTATTATGAAGTACTAGGTGTAGAAAAGTCTGCTTCTGCAGATGAAATTAAACGTGCTTATCGTAAACTTGCCAAGAAGTACCACCCAGATGTCAATAAAGAGCCTGGAGCA
>CANPGX010000087.1 GCA_947573745.1 uncultured Erysipelotrichaceae bacterium
TCTGTTTTTGAGTCTTCATATTAGTTATGGTATTGGTACTTTAGTGGGATTAATCAAAATGCCGTGGTTTATTCCAGTATATCGACGTTGTACATCGGCTAAAGAAGTCAAGCAATGTCTTGTAGAAAAAAAGATGTAGAGGTGATTCTATGAAGAAAGTAATTTTGTGGTGTTTATTATGTTGTTTAACAGCATGTATGGCACCTTCCAATCAAGGAAAATCCGTTAAAGGAGATCCCAAATTTGTAGAGGCTGGTTATGGCTCTTTTGCATCAACAAAGAGTGATGGATGTGTAGTGATCACTTTTGCTGGTGTGACCATGAACAACATGAGTTTGTCAATATCTCTGTCAATCAGATTGAAATTGATCCTCGTGATGCCAAAACAAGTACCTTATCAAAGAAAGAATTGGATACTTTTTATGGTCTTTCTTATGAGTCCAATAAGGGAGATTGGAAAAAACAAATGGAAGCATTAGAAAACCTTTGTGTAGGTAGAAAATTGACTTTAGAGCAATTAAAAGAAAGTTATCTAACTGATATTGAAGGAAAAGTGGGTGCTAAAGAAGGCTCTGATTTATCGGCTGCTTGTACAATAGATTTGACCGATGCTTTAAAAGCCATTGAGGATGCTATCAATCATTTATCTTCTGTAGAAGAAGGTTTTACTGCTTCTTTGGCCCAATACACGACAGTAAACACACAAAAAGAAAGTACGGTCACGATTTGCTTTATTGCTAGAGATCACCTCAATAAGATTCGTTATGCGCAATTAGATGAATATGCGATTCGTCAAGATGAAGTTTTTTCGAAAGTCTCACAACCTGAATTGATGCCTATAGAAAGTACCATCGATAAATCCTATGACGAACAAATCGCTTATTTAGAAGACTATATGCTTGATCGTCGTGTGGAAGATATCATTCAGTTAGAAACCTATGATCTTGCAGATGGCAGTAATGTCTCTTTGCCTTTACCAGGCTCTGATTTATCTGTGGGATGTACGATCAGTATAGGTCATTATATCAAGGCTTTAGAAAAAATAAGATAGGGGCAAAATGATGAAGACGATGCGTTCTATGACCAAAGCTATCATTTATTTTTTAAATGATGTAAAAATGAACATTGCTTTTTTGGCTATTTGTTCATGCTTAGAATATATCTTTTTTAAACATGATTTTTTAACAGCTACTTTTGTGATGGTCATGGTGATATGGGGATATAATATTCTTTTTTCATTGACCAATTGGTCCAAAAATATTGTTTTTTTAATGTTTAACTTCATGTTTTTTCTCTTTCTTTTAAGTCGTCCTTTTTTAAATATGATCAATTATGGTCAAGTATGGTATTATCCAGAGCAAGCTTATCGTGTAGCAAATGTGATTTTATATTTAAGCTTGGTGTTACTTTTTATAGGTTATAGATGTCTGGACTATGTTATCCAACAACGGCCACCATACCAGGATCAACCTTCGTCTGGATTAAAAAAATATGGAACCTATTTACGTTATGGTGCTTTAGGTCTATTTTTTATTTGTTGGTTATGTAGTATGTATAATGGATTCGATATGATCATGTTTATGAGGGGAAGAACCTATGAAGATTTTTATACCCAATATCATTCTTCTGTTCCTTTTGTGGTGAATGCATTAGCTCAAGTTATGCCTTACTTTTTATGTTGTTATTTAATGACATTTCCCTCTAAGATAAAAACTTATATTATTTTGATCATTTATTTATTGAGTGGTTTACCTGATTTTATCATTGGGTCACGGGGAACGATCATGGAAGCAGCTGTATTTTGTTTTGTTTATTTTGCCTTGAGGCATTATTTGGAGACAAAGTCTATTCAATGGATTGGAAAATTTGAAAAGTTGATGTTAGTGATTTCTATTCCCGTTATTATTTTAGGGTTAGGTGCTTATAATTATATTCGTGCTAAGGAAGATGTACCACAAATCAATCCGATGTATTTGATGACTGATTTTTTCTATAAACAAGGCACTTCGGCAGATACTTTGTGTCAAAGTATTCAACATCAAGAGGCCTTAAGAAACAGCCAACATATCAATTATACTTTTGGAGAAATCATTGATACGACGCTTCATGGAACGATTGCACAACGGTTTTTTCATGCGACAGATTTAGGTTCAGGAAATAATTTGACCAAGGCATATACAGGAAATTACGTGACACATCATTTATCTTATCTTGTCTTAAAAGATCGTTATCTTGCTGGACAAGGAAGGGGAACGTCCTATGTGATTGAAAATTATATTGATTTTGGTTATGGTGGTGTCGTGATCTTTAACTTATTATTAGGGATGTATTTATCCTCAATCACGTACTTTATGAAAAAGCATATCTTTATAGCAACCATAGCATTCATTCCGTTAACTAAAATCTTTGAAATGGCTAGACAACCTTCTATGAGGGCATTCTTATTTTTGTTTACGCCGCATTTTTGGATTGCTGTCATCATGTTGTTATGTACTATATGTTTGTGTTCAATGATTTTTAATCAGAGAAGGAGATATCGATATGGGAAAATCTATTAAAAAAAATGCGATTGCCAGCACACTTTTAAAGAGTTTAAATATCATTTTTCCCATGATGATTGGTCCTTATCTGGCAAGGGTATTAAGTACGACTTATTATGGTGAATTTAATCGTGCCGCAAGTATTGTTTCTTGGTTTGTACCTTTTGCTTCTTTTGGTATTTATAATTATGGGATACGTGCGATTAGTAAAGCTAAAAATGATGAAAAACAACTGAGTTATCTTTTTACTTGTCTGTTTTTCATAGGTGTTTTTAGTGGTTTGATGACCTCTATCATTTATATTGGTTATGTCTACTTTACAGTCGATGTTTCATTGATGGCGCTGTATCTTGTTTTAGGGGTTCAGATTTTTACTCAATTCTGTTGTGTGGAATGGATGAATGAAGCTTTTGAAAACTATGGCTTCATCTTAGTAAAGACGTTTTTAATCCGTTTGTTGAACTTGGTGGCAGTCTTTATTTTTGTCAAAGAAGCTCATGATATCGTACCCTATGCTTGGATTATTTCTTTTGTGAATTTGGCTAACTATTTAGTGAGTTTTGTCTATGTCAAAAAGAATGTTCATTTTGTCAAGGTGCATTTACCAGACTTAAAGAAGCTCTTAGTACCCTTGATTTCTATGCTTCTTTTAGCGAATTCCAATATGCTCTATACAGCCTTAGATCGTCTGTTTTTATCGATGCAAAGTCAGGGTGAATATATTACTTATTATACTTTTTCTGTAACGATTACGCAGGTTATTACGCAGGTCATCAATTCTATTGTGATTGTCACGATACCACGATTATCCAATTATTTAGGAGAACATCGCGAAAAAGATTACTATGATTTATTAGATAAATCATCACGTATCTTTTTTATGCTAGGGATCCCTTTGTGTGTAGGACTCGCTTGCTTAGGAAAAAGTGCTATCTTTCTTTATGGTGGGGAAGAATATCTTCTGGCCAGTACGACCTTATCTATTTTTGGCATTAGGACCTTGCTTTGGTTAGCGGATCAATCGATGAATTATCAGGTCATTTTTCCCTATGGTCATGAAAGAAAATTAACGGTTATTTATGTGGCTTGTGGATGCATCAATTTACTTTTAGATGGCTTACTTTTTGCTTTTCATATTTATCAACCAGAATATTATGTCATCACAACCATGATTTCAGAAATCTTTGTGGTGGGATTGGATATTCGTCTTATTAAAAAGTATATTGATCCTAGAGCGATAACTGTTAATCATCAGTTTTTTAAATATTTATGGGTATCTTTAACTTTTGTGCCGATTACTATGATGTTTAAATGGGTATGTCATTATCAATACCAATTGAATCTTTCTTTTATCATGACAACGTTGGTGATGGTCATCACTTGTGTCATTGTTTATTTTGCTATCTTATTTGGATTAAAAGATACCATCTTATGGGATATCTATGCTAAAATGAAGAAAAAATGGGCGAAATAAAGGAGGATATCAATGAAACGTTTCTTACAAAAATTAGAACATGTCCAATGGAAAGATTACATCCATCTTTTGAAGTTTATATTCGCTTTTTTGATAGCTAAGATCTATCGATTAAAAAGGAAGAACTTATGGTTGATATGTGAAAATCAATATGAAGCTAGAGATAATGGCTATTGGTTTTTTAAATATATGGTAGAACATCATCCTGAGCAAGATGTTGTTTACTGTATTGATCCTTCTTCTGTAGATGCAACTAAAGTCACCTCTTTAGGGCCCGTGATTTCTTTTGGTTCGTTTAAGCATTGGATTTATTATTTGAGTGCGCAAAGAAATATCAGTTCTCATAAAAACGGTAATCCTAATGCAGCGGTATGTTATTTATTGGAAATGTATGGACATCTCAATCATCATCGTGTTTTCTTGCAACATGGTGTGATCATGAATGATCTTGAATGGTTATATTATGAAAATACGCATTTTGAAGCTTTTATGACCAGTGCTAAACCAGAATATGCTTTTATTCAATCGCAATTTGGCTATCCTCAAGGAGCTATTAAGTATACAGGATTGTGTCGTTTTGATCAATTACATGATCTTGAAGTTAAAAGAGATCAAATTTTAGTGATGCCAACATGGCGAGAGTGGATCTCACATCCATCCAAACGTTTTCATCATTTAGATGATGTTCAACATTTTGAAAATACAGAATACTTTCAAAAGTGGTTTTCTTTTTTGAGTCATCCTCGTTTACAAGCATTACTTGAAACTTATCATTTAAATTTAGTCTTTTACCCTCATCGAGAAATGCAAAAGTACATAGATGCTTTTCGTATAGAGGATCCCCATGTCGTTGTCGCTGACTGGAAAAAATACGATATTCAAGCATTATTAAAGGAATCCGTTTTAATGATTACAGACTATTCTAGTGTCTCACTTGATTTTGCTTATATGAAAAAAAATTTAATTTATTATCAATTTGATCATGAAAAATTTAGATATGCTCAATATGGTGAAGGCTATTTCAGTTATGAAAGAGATGGTTTTGGGCCTGTCGTTTATCAGGAAGAAGATCTATTTTCATGTTTAGAGCAGATGATCCAACATGATTTTGTGAATGAAAAGATGTATTTAGATCGACATCAAGATTTTTTTGAATTATATGATACAGATAATTGTAAGAGAACCTATCAGGCAATAAAGGAAATGAAATAAAATGAAAAAAATGTTAATCGTTGGGATGACCTCTGGTTATGGAGGTAAAGAAAGCTTTATTATGAATGTTTACCATGATCTTC
>CANPGX010000088.1 GCA_947573745.1 uncultured Erysipelotrichaceae bacterium
TATTTTTAAAAGAGGCTTTTCTTGTAGTTTAAGACTGAAAGTCATACAAACTGGAATATGACGATGAATTTTTTGATAACTCTGTTGGATTTCTCTTAAAAGATCGATCGATGACGTCTTAAAAACATGCGTTCCCTTTTTTATAGGCAAAGAGAATTCTATTTCAACATCATCGGTTGCCTTGGCCTCCTTGATAAGATGATCCTTTAAAAAAAGTTTATTCACAACACGACCTTCATTATTATGTTCAAAAGCAATACTATCCCCTTGTTTTAAAGTATCTGATAGTTTCACCATAACACAATGCTTATCATGACGATAACCCGTCACAATACCAATATCTATCCCGCGATGACTGGGATATATCTTAGCCATCATATCTTGACTATGAAACATATATCCCTGTGTAAAACCACGATTAAACAACAAGGCCATCTTCTGATCTTTGATAAACTGTCTCTTTTCTTTTTTGTAGGCTGCATCAATGGCTTGACGATAAGAAGCCACAACATAAGCAACATACTCTGGTTTTTTCATTCGACCTTCGATCTTCAAAGATGTCACTTGCGCATGGATAAGATCAGGAATATGATCTAAGGTATATAAATCCTTTAAAGAAAGTAAATAAGCATCATCTTGAAGGGGTTTTCCATCTTCTAAAAGTTGATATTCTAAGCGACATGGTTGTGCACAAGCACCACGATTACCACTTCTTCCACCTATCATGCTGCTCATTAAACATTGTCCTGAATAAGACATACATAATGCCCCATGAATGAACACTTCTATTTCAACATCACACTGTGCACATATCTTTTGAATTTCTTCTAGCGTATTCTCTCTGGCTAATACAACACGTTTAGCCCCTAAGCTGGCCATACGTTTGACACCATCTACATTAACGATACTACATTGCGTTGAGGCATGAAGTTCAAAATCAGGATAAACCTGATGAATATAAGCCATCAGTCCAGCATCTTGAATAATCAAGGCATCTACTTGTAAATGATACAAGAAATCGACATAATGCATCACTTCTTCTATTTCTTCATCATAATAAAGTGTATTCAAGGTCACATAGATTTTTACCCCATAAAGATGAGCATACAAAACCGCTTCTTCCAACGCTTTTTCATCAAAATTGGTCGCATAAGCACGTGCATTGAATTTCTGTCCACCTAAATAAATGGCATCGGCGCCATTTTGAATAGCGGCCACTAAACATTCAAAATTTCCTGCTGGTGCCAATAGTTCTACTTTCTTCATGTTATCCTCCTTTAAAACAAAAGATTCAACCCACGTTGAATCTATATGCTTTTCAATAATTCAACACACATCAAGGCACTGGCCTGACTTGCTTTTTGTAAATATTGATCAAATTGTACAGCACTATTTCCTTGCCCAAAAACATCACTTAATGAACGAATCGTAATAAAACGTTTTTGATAGATATAGCATACTTGTGCAATGCAGGCTGCTTCCATTTCTGCACAAATAGCCATTGGGAAATGAGCTTGAATACGATCCACTTGATCTTGGCGACATACAAATAGATCTCCTGAAGCAATGATGCCTACATGAACACGTTGACATTGTTGTTGAAAGATCGTCTTCACTTTTTCCAACAATGTTCCATCTGCTTCAAAAATAAGGGGTAAATCAGGAAGTTGTCCTAAAGGATATTGAAAGCCAACAAGATCAACATCATGGTGAACAACCCCTGAACCAATCACAACATCGCCAACCTGCTCCTCTTTCATGAGTCCCCCTGCTGATCCAATATTGATCACTTGATCAATATCTGGATAAGATTCCATCAATAATGTCGTGGATAAAGTGGCATTCACTTTACCAATACCACTTTGCATTAAAACAGTTTGCTTAGAAGATAAAGTTCCACGATAAAAAAGATAACCTAATTTTTCTGTTGTTTCAACATTTTCCATATATTGCAGAAGTGCATCCACTTCTTCTTTCATAGCCCCTATAATTCCAATCATGATGCATCCTTTCTTACAACAAAGATGACACGATGGCCTTCTTCATCATAATCCTTAAAATCACTATAACACTGAATACGGTTAAACCCGGCAATTTTTAATAACTCAATATATTCTGACGTACTATACGTTTGTTCAATATGATACTCATCCACTTCTTCATTTTCTATCTTATCCTGAATGATGACATGATGTTCTATTTGCCCATAACCCGTTTTTTTCACCGACCATTCAAAATAAAAATCATCTTCATCTTGTTTTTCAAAATAACCATCATAGACATGATTGATCATATATAGAGAGTGCACATCAAAAATAAAATAAGCATGGCGTTTGAGAGAGTGATAAACATTCTTAAATACTTTAAGGACATCTTCTTTACGCCTCACATAATTCAGCGAATCACACAAACATAACACAAGATCTACTTCTTCACTGATTTCAAAATCTGTCATATCTACTTTTTTAAGAAACAGCGTGACATCCGCCTCCATCGCCTTCATTCTGGCGACTTCTAGCATATCATCAGATAAATCTGTCGCATAAACCAATTTATCCAAACGTGCTAGACGAATCGCCATTTCTCCTGTACCACACCCAATTTCAAAGACGCGATTAAAACGAACATGTTCTAAAATAAAGTTTAAATAATCATCATAGAATGAAGGTTCCATCAAACTATCATAATAATAAGCAAACTTCTCATAACTCATGATAAGAAATCCTCAATTTCTATACGTGGCATATCCGCCCAAAGTTTTTCTAAATTATAAGCGCGGCGTTCATCCCCTTCAAAAATATGAACGATAATATCACCAAAATCCATCAATAACCATTTACTATCACGCAATCCTTCAATATGTTGAACAAAATAACCTTCCTTAGCACATTGTTCCTCTACCCGATCACAGATTGCTTGCATCAAACGTTGGTTTGATGCCGTACATAAAACAAAAGTATCAAAAATAGGACTTGCCTGACTCATATCAATAGCGACAATATTTTCTGCTAATCTATCATCTAATGCCTTAACGATGGTTTCTAATTTATTCATGTTGGTCCTCCAATACATAATGGTTATAAATCTCAAAGAAAATAGGTGTAATTTCTCTTTTCTTTTTCTTTGAAAATTGATAAAAATCTTTTAAACACTGTTTAAATCCTTCAACAATATTTTCACGACATAAAGCAATTTCCTTAGAAGCATCATAATCCCGACTTGGGTCATACTTATCAGCACAATAAATACACATCCCCATTTTGGTCATCGTTAAACTGGCTGTTGTATGATCTTCAATGGCTTTTAAAATCTCATAATCTTCAACCAAAAAACGATTTCTAGCCACATAGCTAGATAACCATTGATGCCAAACAGGATAAGGTTCTTCAAGATGTTCTGGATAATACTGTTTCATCCATGATAAAGCCTGTTCATGATCTAATTCTTTCGCTACATCATGCAATAAACCAGCAATATAAGTTTTTTGCGGATCAACACCATTACTTTGGGCAAATTCACAAGCTAATTTAGCCATGCTTAACGTATGTTGATAACGGCGCTTTGACATCCAAGGTTGAATCATCGTTTCTAAATACAATCCCTCTTTGGAAATATAGCGTAAAACTTCACGATCTAAATACTCTAAATGTCCTAAACGGATAGCACTGCTGGCATCATCTCGAGGTTCTATTTCCAACTTCAAAAAATGGAAACGAGAAAGATTTTCATGATCTGTATCATATCCTAGTCGATCAAAAGCTAATAATTGAACCTCTTGACTTAGAGCATCATGCTGATACCATAAATGAAACTTCTCTACTTGATCCATCCCTACCATATAATAAAAATCATCTAAAGGATATAAGTGTTTCAAAGTCATGATCGTATCATAAGTATAAGATTTTTTATGAGGATCTTGCTTTAATTCTATATCACAAACTTTAATCTTATCTATCTTTCTTGTGGCAATTTCTATCATTTCACAACGTTGTTTTCCAAAAGGATTATTTAAAACAGGAATCATCCACAGTGCATCTGCCTGAATTTGTTCTAAAGCACATTTTGCTAGAGCGACATGCCCTTGATGAATGGGATCAAAACTCCCCCCAAATAAAATAATTTTCATGGTAAAGAAATAATTTTTGCTTCACTTGGGCGATAAAGTAAGGCTGTTCGCCCAATGATTTGTACGATATCACAATGTGCTCTTAAATGAATTTCATTGAAAATAACAGCTTTATCTTCAGTACAATTATCAAGGATCTTCACTTTGATCAATTCACGTGCCTCTAAAGCTTGCAAGATGCCTTCAATCTGATGACTGGTAACACCATCCTTGCCGACTTGAAAAATAGGTTTCAAGTGATGCCCTAACTGTTTTAAATATTTTTTCTGTTTATTTGTTAACATATCGTTTTCCTTTCTATATCAATGCCTCTCGAATCCATACATCTACACCTGAAGGTACTTTAACTTCAATATGAGCATTTTCTCCCTCCATACTAAACCATCCTAATCCTGAAATCACAACATCTATTTTTCCAGCAGGGAGTTTAAAAGCATGGTTGATAAGATCCTCTTCTATTTTTAAAGAGAAAAAGTTTGGGTGTTCCCACAAACGATTGGCGTTCTCTGTTTTTGTTCGATGGATATTCACTAAAGGTGAAAAATAACAAGTCAATGACCGTCTTTCCCCCCTCATAAAATCTAAACGTGCTAAACCTTCAGCATATAAAGTCTGCCCAGCATTTAACTGAAAATTAACCGGCCGCATTTCTTTTTGTGGCAATATTTTCTTCAACGCCTCTTCATTGACTCTAGATGTTAAAGAATGGGTGTTTAAAATACCGGGTGTATCATATAAATAACTTTGTTCATCTAATGGAATCTCGATCAGATCTAATGTTGTTCCAGGAAACTCACTCACGGTGATCAAATGATCTTTTTGCGAAGCATAACTCTTTAATAAAGCATTGATCAATGTTGATTTTCCAACATTAGACATGCCCAAGATATAAACATCTTTACCTTGTCTTAAATCTTGGATCATATCGAAAATTTCATCTAAACGAGTATTTTTCTTTGCACTGGTTAAAATCACTTTTTTTGGAAAAATAGCTTGTTGTTTCAACTGACGTCTTAGCCAATGTTCTATCTTTCGGTCGCTACAAGATTTAGGCAAAACATCACGTTTATTCGCAATTACTACCATATCTTGATGACCTAAGTGGCGAACTAATCCTGGAATAAGGCTT
>CANPGX010000089.1 GCA_947573745.1 uncultured Erysipelotrichaceae bacterium
ATATGGTTATTAAAAATCCTGGTATTCCTTAAACAAAGCCTTTTATTCTTCGTTTAAAGGAAAGAGGGATTCCTGTCTATACAGAAATTGAATTAGCTTATCAGCTTGCTAAGAAACAACGCTATATCGCGATTACAGGAACGAATGGGAAGACGACAACAACGACTTTAGTGTATGAAATGCTAGCAAAACATTTTCCCCATGTCCATGTAGCAGGCAACATTGGTGTTCCTTTATGTGAAATTGTGTTGAAAGAAGATCTTCTCCATCAGGAAAATCATATTGTTGTTTTAGAAATGTCTAATTTTCAACTTCTGGATGTGGATCAATTTAAACCTGAGTTATCAACAATCATTAATCTTACACCAGATCACTTAGATTACATGCGTAGTTTGGATGAATATTATGCTTCAAAAACACATATTTATCGTCGTCAGGATCAACATGATGTTTTTTTGTTGAACATCGATGATCCTGTGATTGAACAATATACACAACGTTATCCTATTCCTTGTGCTATTCAGACGTATTCTTTAGAGAAAAAAGCAGATGCTTATCTTGCTGAGGGTGGCCTTTATTTTCATGAGACGCGTTTGTTAGAGACAAAAGATATTTCTTTAGTGGGACGTCATAATATACAAAATATCTTGTTTAGTATCTTGACTGCAAAACATTTTCATCTTTCAGACCAGGAGATTCATGATTTTATTATGAGTTTTAAAGGTGTTGAGCATCGTATTGAATATGTCAAAGAAGTTCAAGGCGTTAAATATTATAATGATTCTAAAGCAACGAATACAGATGCCACGATCATTGCTTTAAAAGCCTTTGAGCAACCTGTCATTTTATTAATGGGAGGTTTCGAAAAGGGACTTGATTTAAAGGAATTAGCGCTTTATCAAGATCATATTAAATATTTGATTACTTTTGGTGTCGCGGGGCCACGCTTTCAACAGGATATGCATCACCCCCATAGTGAATGTGTCGCTTGTTTGAAAGAGGCGATTCAATTGGCTAAACGCTTAGCACAAAAAGGAGATATCGTTTTATTATCACCTTCAACAAGTAGTTATGATGAATTTAGTGGCTATGAAGAAAGAGGACGCGTATTTAAAAATATCGTCAACACGTTATAGTGTTGACTTTTTTTATGGCATATAAAAAGATGAAATCTTTTGGATTTCATCTTTAGTTATGTGGTTTTGATATGTATAGCTCCGTTTTTTAATGCTAAATAAGCCATTTTTTGAAGTTCTTCATCATCAATAGGATGATGACCACACTTTTCTAATCCTTCTTTTCTTACGCCGAAAGGACGATATTTAATGAGTTTATAGAAACACTTGTCTTGAATGATTTTAGATACATTCAAGACTGTTTTTTTATTTTGTTCAGGATGATTGAGCAAGACGGTTCGTACTTCATAACATTGATCATGTTTTAAAAGATAATCTAGATTTTTTAAGACAGTTGTATTGCTTTGACCAGTTAATTCTAGATGAAATTGTGGATCAAATGCTTTGACATCCAACATGACTTTATCTGTGTGAGCCATTAATTCAGGATATTTTTCCATATCGTGGTAGCCATTACTGTCCATAAATGTCGTTAGTCCAAGGGTATGCACTTTTTTAAACAATTCTGTGAGAAACTCAGGATGATTCATACATTCGCCCCCACTGACAGTAATACCTGTAATAAAAGGCTTAGCGATTTTGATACGTTCTATGACATCTTCAACAGACATCCAAGTGATTTTTGGCGAGGCCATGTGTTGACATACTTTAATACAAGTATCACAGTCTATACATGTTTCTTGATGCCATACGACTTGACCATGATCAATGGTCAAGGCTTGTACTGGACAACTTTTGACACATGTCCCACAGGATATGCAATAGTGGATCGTTTCGGGATTATGACAATATAGACAATGAAAAGGACAAGATTGAAAAAAGATTGTCATTCTGTTTCCGGGACCATCTACATTTGAAAAAGAGATAATTTTATTGATGGGTGCTTTCATGTTTTTCAATTCTTCGATCAAGAGCATGACCGCTATTTCTAGCTCCTTGTCCATAGAGAGTTACCTGATTTAAAGTAGCCTCTCCACGATCTAGTTTTTCAATTTCACTTTTTTTAACAAGATAACCGGTGACACGGACAACATCACAATCAGCAAGATAGCCAGTGAAATAGCGCATACCATTGGCTAAAGCACCTTTAATGATATCGAGAAGAGCTTCAGGTGTGTTTTTCCAAGTTTCTTCAAATTTAAAGATATCTCCAATACCCGTTGGAAAATATTGATGGTATCGACATGAGTGGAGAATATGTAACATCATTTCTGGTTCAGCACCAATAGGAATTCTTGCGCCAGGGGAGTTTTCTCGGCCATCACTATCAATCCCTACCTGAGCATGAAGACCATATTGATGATGGCAACCTTCGCAATATAAACCATGATGTGCTTTGACGATGGCTTCTAGTTGTTCCATGATTTCTACTCCTAAATCGTCTGCTTTTTGATTGTTGCCAAAGCCTTTTTTAGAATCTTGAATACCTAAAAGGTGATTGCAACACTCGGCAAGTCCGACCATACCAAACATACCTGTAAAGTTTTCTTGTTTGACAAAACCTTCTTTGACAAGGAAATTAGCTTTGAAAAATTGACTTTCTTCAACGATGAAACGAATACGACGATCCATAAATTGCAACATCAGATTTGCATAATATGGAAGAACGCGGGTCTTAAAGTCCTCTATAGAAGAAGCTTCTAAAGCACATTCATACATGCGTAGACGAGGTAATGTATAACCGCCACCAGCTAATTTCAATCCATTATAACAACTGGCAAAGACATAATCTTCTCCCCATTCTTTCTTTAGCATGCGATGATTTCCAAAACTTGGCTTAGACGTTTTAAGCATACACTGAATGCATAATTTCGCAAATTCATCACTGGTAAGATCTGGATCATATTTGAGTGTTAAATTAGGGATGGCTAATTGCATTTGTTCTGTTAGTTCAAGAATTAAGCGTCCAGTCAATGAATCCTTGGGACCTAAATTGGCATGAACAAAACTATCCGTTAATGTCTTATCAATATGAAGTAGAAATAACTTTAATGTTTTCTTGGCTTCTTCACGAGATACTTTTTGAACAAAAGGTTCTAAAAGTTCATCGAGGGAACCTAAATAAACTGGAAAAGATGTGATGGAAGGGACATGTTTGTATAAAATTAAGAGACTATTACAAGCTTCCTGTAAATCTTGTGGAGGGTCTAATTCTAAGAATTGACATCCTTTTTCCATCAAAATACGGTAATCTGGAATAATGTATCTTGGACGATAGGGTGCGTGACCTTCGCCTAAATCACAAATAATGCCTTTTGAAATAGCCGTTTTGATTTCTTCTGTCTGAAGGAAAGGGCCCTCAGTGTTTTCGCCATAACGTGCGAGTGATAAAAGCTGTTGCTGATAAGTCAATGATTCATTTTTAATAATATCGATAACTTCGCTCATAAAACCTCCAATATCATTTTTATGTCTCATAGTAGACATAAAAACCATTTAAACATCTATTTTTATTTATTTTACCACAATTGGTTGGCATGAAACAATATTGTATATCTTATAAAATATGTTAAAATTGAGTCAAAGATAGTCTATGAAAGGAGATTAAATTATGGGATTTAGAAAAGACTTTTTTTGGGGCGGTGCCACTGCTGCTAATCAGTATGAAGGTGGTTATCTAAGTGGTGGTAAAGGCCTTGCTTTACAAGATGTCATTACAGGTGGTGATGGACGTCAGGGAATTCCTAGAAGAATGGCTTTAAAGTTGGCTGATGGATCAACTAAGTTCATTGATCGTCGTAATGAAGATGTCCCTGCGGGTGCTGTGCCTTACATTGATGAAAATACCTACTATCCATCACATGTAGCCACAGATTTTTATCATCATTATAAAGAAGATATTGCTTTATTTGCACAAATGGGCTTTAAATCTTTCCGTATGTCTATCAATTGGACACGTATTTTTCCTCATGGAGATGATGAACAACCTAATGAAGAGGGATTAAAGTTCTATGATGATGTGTTTGATGAGTGTTTAAAATATGGTATTGAACCACAAGTCACGATCATACACTTTGATTTACCTTTAAATTTAGCAGTTCAATATGAAGGTTGGTTAGATCGCAGGACCATTGATTTCTATATGCGTTATGTAGAAACGATTTTTAATAGGTATAAAGATAAAGTGAAGTATTGGTTGACTTTTAATGAAATTAATTTCTGTAGAGATTATACTAATTTAGGGATCACAGAAGCTTCTAAAAGACCGGATAAAGTAGCCCAGGCTGTTCATCATTTATTAGTAGCTGCTGCTAAAACAGTAATTTTAGGACATGAAATCAATCCTGATTTCATGATAGGTATGATGATCAATTTCTCAGAATCTTATCCGGAAGATATGAATCCATTGAATACACTACAAAACATCGTTGAACAAAGAGCGAGAACATTCTATACGGATGTACAATGTTTTGGTTATTATCCAGAATATAAGTGGATAGAGTATAAAAAGGCTGGTATTGAGTTGAACATGGAAGAAGATGATCTGGATATCCTTGCTAGAGGAACAGTAGATTATATTGGTTTCTCTTATTATTCTTCTTCAGTCGCTACGATTAATAAAACAGCTAAGAAGACGCAAAGCAATCTAACAAGTGCTGTTGTCAATCCTTATTTGAAAGCGAATGATTGGGGATGGCAGATTGATCCGGTTGGTTTAAGAATTGTCCTGAATCGTTTGTATTATACGTATCATAAACCTTTATGGATCGTTGAGAATGGTTTAGGTGCCATCGATGTTGTTGAAGAAGATGGTTCTATTCACGATCCATATCGTATCGATTATATGAGACAACATATCATTGAAATGAAAAAAGCCGTGGATGAAGATGGTGTCGATTTGATGGGATATATGCCTTGGGGCTGTATTGATGTTGTCAGTGCAGGTACTGGTGAAATGAGAAAACGTTATGGCTTTATTTATGTTGATATGGATGATGATGGTCATGGCGATTTACATCGTGCTAAGAAAGATTCTTTCTATTGGTATAAAAAAGTCTGTGAATCTAATGGTGAAGACCTTGATTAGTATATGAGTGTCACGAGATGTGACACTTTTTTCATAGTTTATCTTTTTGTAACATATATTTGAAACAAAGGTCG
>CANPGX010000090.1 GCA_947573745.1 uncultured Erysipelotrichaceae bacterium
TCTCTGCATACACCACATGGCATCATGATATTACCATCTTGACTTCCAATACACACTAATTTTGTTATATTTTCTTCTCCGTTAGTGATCATATTTCCTATGGCATTTCTCTCTGCACAAAATCCTAAAGAACAGGCTGTATCTATACACACACCAGTAAAAATATTTCCATCTTCAGTTAAAATCGCAGCAGCAACGCCACCAGCTTCTACACTATCTGATATGGTTCTAGGGTTCAATACTTCTTTGCACTTTTTATATAATTCATTCCATATGTCCGTGGATTCATATAAATATTCAATATGGATCGCATAAACCCCTGATCTTTTTATTGACTCTTTAGATTCATTGAATACATCCATTTTTTCAATGACTTGTGGGCTATCATGAGTACTAGCGGTGGTGTATTTTGTTCCCTCTGACATGAATAAATCCTCAAGAGTATCGTAATGATTTATTTCTAGTACTTTACAAACGATTTTTCTGTTCATTGAATTTGTAAATTCAATGACATCGCCATATCTCATATAATCGTAGTTATCATGATCTGTATTGATTCTTATTTCAACTCTTTTAGTTTTATTAATGATTGCTTCAAATGCACTATCATTTAAATTCAATTCAAATTTCATTTATATACTCCTCGCTTTCTATCATTTTAACTAAATGTGTAAAAATGATCTCATACCTTTCCTTCATAAAAAGAGAACCTTCTAAAGTAAATCTCACTTCAAAGGTTCATCTATGATTGACATCTATCCTTTATTTAACTTGGCACCACATTGCGGACAAAAATTAGCATTTTCAACCTTAGCGCCACATTGAGGACAAAAATTAAACTTTCCAGCATTTTCACTTTCTTGATGAGTCGCCGCCATTAAACTAGCAGCCGCTTGACTTGAAACATTCATTCCTGCGAGCCCCACCATAGCACCGGCTTCATTGGCTGCAGCATTTTTTAAAGCTTCAGAGGAAGCACTGGCCATAAGTCCAGATTGTAATTTTGCGTCTGAAAAAATAATGGCATCATCGATTTTATTAATTCTTTCCATGGAAGCATCTGTCACATTAATATCACCAATTGCCACATCTGTGACCACTAAACCATATTTATCTTTCCAAGAAGCACTCAAGATTTCATTCATCTTATCAGAAATGTCACTACCATACAATCCCATATCTCCAAAAGATACTTTTTTTATTCGCATCACTTCAGAGATAGCCTTTGTCAATTGTTCTACAAATTCTTGCTTTAACTGGCCACCCATCACTTCTTCAAATGTAACTTCATCTTTAGCATTAGCGCCTAACACATGATTCACTAATACGATAGGATTTTCTACTTTATAAGCATACTCCCCAAAGAAAGTCACTTCAATGATGCCATATTTTTCATCCATAATTTTCTTAGGTTGCGCTGACCCAAACTTATTACCCATGACATTTAATAAATGAACATAATAAACTCTTTGGTCTCTAGCTGTTTGTCCACCAAATGTCATACGATTCCCTATGGTCTTCATAGCATTGACAACACCTTCTTCTAAACCATCATAAAAAATACTGGATTCACTGTCATGATAATAAATAAATTCTCCTGGTTGAGACGAAAATTCAGTAATTTTACCATTATCCACTAACATCATGGCCCAACCATGTGGAATCACAATTTTACTACCACTAGAAATAACCCCATCAGAAGGATTTTTATTACCTTTACCATGTCTCACTATTCCACGTGTAATCATCACATTTTTTTCGACTACAGGACACTCAACATATTCTTCAAATTGATCGCCTAATGTACTTCTCGTAGCATTCACTACAGCACTTATCAAACCCATTTCAATTTCCTCCCATTCTTAACAAATTTCTAATCTGGTTAATATCCAATCATAATCTTCTAAATTATAAATTGTGCCACAATATTGACATTGACCAGATACATTTATATTGATTGGTGCACCACACCCAGGACATTTTCTAGCCATCTTTTGAACATGTGCATCCACTTTTTTAGTCCATCTTAATAAATAATTCACTTGTATCCTATGATTTTGATTCCCAGATACGACCTTACCACTGTTTAAATCCATCTTATAATCCATATATTTTGACTTTAACAATACATCAATGGTAAACAACTCATCATTCATATCAATGCCAGTTATTTTAGTATCACTTACATTTAATTCATCATACATCTGTCTACAATGATCTTCTTTAGCTTGATTAAGCTGATCCTCAGCCCAACCATAAACCTCATCACCCACAGCATGCTTGACATTTTGTAATTGATCTAACATGATTGAATGAAGTAATTGAACAAAGATATGATAGACTTTAGATATAAATTGACTTTCATCAAATGTTTGATCTATATTATTTAATTCCTCAATCGTCATAAAATCCTTCCTTTCATTCACTTCAATCTTTTCTATCTTTGTCTGATCTTGTTCTTATTAACTAAGACAAAGTCACTACTTTCAATAACGATTGTTGTTCCACAATACTCACATTCTGTAGAAGACACAGCGGTAATCTTTGCGCCACAATTTGGACACTTTATTTCTTCAGATTTTTTAGCTATTCTAAACTGTAATCTATATTGATTATCCACTTTTTCTGTATCACTACCTCTTGTTACAGAACCATCATGAATATCAACAATATAATCATAGAACGTAGTTCTAAGAACCATCTCCACATCGACACTATCTTGCTCACAGCTCACATCAGTTAAATAAGCTGATACAAGTTTAAAATGATGCATCATATTTTGAGATTCTTTCATTTTAAGTACTTCTAATTGAGATTGATAAGTATGATATAAATCATCTGAACATAACTCTCTTAATTTTGGATAATCAAAATTTGTCCAAGCTTCTTGAATATTCACAAATTTATTGAACAATATATCCTTTAATTGTTCTATAGAATATTCCGGCAACAATGCTTTAAGTTTTTCTTCATCGATATCCTCATATAAAACTTTATTTTGAGAACTTGCTGGGTATATGAAAAGTTTCATTAAGATATAAGCAACAGCAAAAATAATTAAAAATAAAACACAAATGGCGACTTCGTCTCCATCGCTAGAACTTGATCCTCGATAAGAATGAGATGAATCTCGATCAGAATCATGACTAGACGAGCTTGAACTCCCACTCGACCCTGAACTAGAAGACCCAGAACTCCAACCAGATCCTGAGCTAGAAGAACTAGAACTTCCACTACTACTATAATCTGTATCCCATCCAGAATCAGCTTTCATATGCGTCGAATAAGCAAAAGGTAAACATAGTATTCCAATTAACCATATGTATTTCAGTATTTTTAAAAATCTTTTTTTCATATTTTATACCCCTCTATATTTCGACAATATTATACCATAAAAGACCCATATATCTTTAAATAATTTCACTTTATGGCAAAAAAATGTAGACACCTTTAATGTCTACATTCATTTTATACGATATTTTATTGAAATTTAAATGATGTCTTTTATCATGATCAAATTTTCATCGCTAGTACATTAATCTGCCCATGTCATATGATTGAAAGGAAATAGAATTAAAATACCCTTTCCTTTAATCTCATCATATCTAAACGGTCCATAGACACGTGAATCTGAAGAATGCGGACGATTATCTCCCAAACAATAATACTCATTCTCTTTTAAAGTAATCTCTATAACATCTTGCGTAAAAGTGGGACTATTTAATTCTTTTTTAGTTGCTTCTACATATTCTTTATCTAAAAAATCTTCTTCTACTAAAACGCCATTCACATAAAGATGATCATCACGATATGCAATTGTTTCACCCGGTAAACCAATGACACGCTTAATCAAATAATCTTTCTTTTCATCCATTTTGATGACCACAACATCAAAACGATGATATTCCTGATGAGAAGCATCAAAAACATTCACTAAACCAATGTCTCGATCATAGACCGTCGGCTTCATGGAAGAACCATCTACACTTACTGGCATGACCACTTTTGTAAACATAAAGCGTGTTAAAAAAATCAAAGCAATAAATTCAATCAAAGTAAGAAGAATCGACTTCAATTTCTTTTTATCCTTCATCATGAATTCCTCCTTCTTATCATTCTTATTGTAAAGGAAAACCATTCTTTCTTCAAGTTTTAATATGGACTTTATACATCAAAAAAAGTATGGCTTGCCATACTTTTTATGTTCTAGCTTCTTTAATTCTAGCTGCTTTACCTGATAAATGACGTAAGTAATGTAACTTAGCACGACGTACTTTACCATATCTAGCAACTTCAATACGATCAATAATAGGCGAATGAATTGGGAAAGTTCTTTCAACACCTACTTGATAAGAAATTTTTCTAACAGTAAATGTTTCTCCAATACCACTTCCGCGTCTAGCGATACAAACACCTTCAAATAACTGAATACGGAATTTATCTCCTTCTTTGATCTTTACAAAAACTTTTAGTGTATCCCCAGGTCTAAATTGAGGCACATCAGTTCTTAACTGTTTTTTAGTGATTTGATCCACTAATTGCATGTTCATGTTTCTGTTCTCCTTTACTCAAATTTTGTCTTAAAAGTTCATTCGAATATCCAGCGGAACTTCTGCAGTCATAGTCTGACTCAATGAATATATCATGTCTTTTATAAAAAATCAACTATTTTCTTTCTTGATTTGCTCTAAAAATTGAATTTGTTCAGATGATAACGTCATTTTTTCTAAAAGATCGGGTCGCCGTTGATAAGTTCGTTTCAAAGATTCCTTCATTCTCCAAGCTTCAATATGAGCATGGTGGCCACTTAATAAAACTTCGGGTACTGCCTTACCATCATAGACTTCTGGTCGTGTGTATTGAGGATATTCCAGCAACCCATGGCTAAAAGAATCGTCTTCATGACTTTTTGTTTCAATCACACCATTTAATAATCGTGTCACAGCATCGGTAATCACCATACTCCCTAATTCTCCACCGGTTAATACATAATCACCAATCGAAATTTCTTCATCAACATATTGGCGAATACGCTCATCAAAACCTTCATAGTGACCACATATTAAAATGAGATGTTCTTTTCGGGTTAAATCTTTTGCTTTTTGTTGGCAAAATGTCGTTCCTTGTGGGCTCAACAAGATCACATGACTTTTTTCTTGACGAATACTTTTTAAACAATCTAATAGAGGCTGACACATCAAGACCATCCCTT
>CANPGX010000091.1 GCA_947573745.1 uncultured Erysipelotrichaceae bacterium
AAAGTAGATGATGATTTAGCTGATATGTTTAGAAATTTATTTTCATCAGGACAACATCATAATAAAACAATGCTTTTTTGTGTAGATGATGAGGAACTTGACCTTCTTAAACGTGTTATTGAACAAGTGACAGGTGGGCTAGGACAACCACATAGTGGTATTTTGATGGTCTTGCCACTGAGTGAAGTTTTAGGTATAGCTAATAAAAAGGAGAACATATAATATGACAAGAGAGGATATTCTTTTAAAAGGACGAACATTAGCACTTTATGAATTAAGCGAACAAGCAGATCTAAAAGAAGAAGATCCCATAGATGGTTTATGGTATAGTCTCTATGATGTTTGTAAATTAGTACATTATGGCATTTTAGAAGATGTCGATGAAAAAGATTGGCAAGAAACGGTTTCCTTTTTAAAGGATATTCAGTCTATGACGACATCTTATCAAAACTTTAAATTTGAATTTTAGGAGAATAGATAATGAAAGTAATTGATATGCATTGTGATACGATAAGTACTTTATGGATGAATAAGGAGAAATATCCTGAGTATACCTTGAGAAAAAATGACTATCACATAAATTTAGAGAAGATGCAAAAGGGCGATTATCTTATTCAAAATTTTGCGATGTTTGTGCATTTAAGAAGTACTCAACATCCTTTTGAGCATTGTCACGATCTGATAGACCTTTACTATCAAGAAATAGAAAAAAATGCAGATTTGATTGAACCTATTTTTAGTTATGATGATATTTTACGTGTGCAAAAACAAAACAAAATGGGAGCCCTCTTGACGATTGAAGAAGGAGGCGTTACAGAAGGTTCACTGGTTAAGCTAAGACAATTTTATCGTTTAGGGGTACGTATGTTGACCTTAACGTGGAATTTTGAAAATGGTATTGGTTATCCTAACTTTACTTTAGAAGAAGGTCAGATACCTGATTTTAAGCAACCTGATACACAACATGGATTGACACCTTTTGGTATTAAGTTTGTTCAAGAAATGGAAAAATTGGGCATGATCATCGATGTTTCACATCTTTCAGATGCTGGTTTTTACGATGTTTTAAAGTATACGAAAAAGCCATTTGTGGCAAGTCATTCTAATGCTCGGGGTGTATGTGAACATTGTCGTAATATGAGTGATGATATGATCAGACAGCTAGCTAAGCGTGGTGGTGTGATGGGTATTAACTTTTGTGGTGACTTTTTAGAAGAAGCGAGTTCAACCAATCAAGGTATACGTAGTACGGTTAAAAACATGGTTAAGCATATTCTTTATATTAAAGAAATCGGTGGGATTGATTGTATTGGTCTAGGAAGCGATTATGATGGTATTGAAAGAGACATTGAATTACGTTATTGTTCGATGTTGCCTCACTTAGAACAAGCACTTTATGAAGCAGGATTCAATGAAGAAGAAGTCGCAAAAATCTTTTATCAAAATGTTTTACGTGTTTATCGAGAAATTTTAAAATAGAAAAGCGATGGTCATCTTTTTAGATGAACATCGCTTTTTTCATTGAAATCATGAAGGATCAATGTGGTAAGATTCTAAAATAGACTTTAAGCGCGTCGCTTCATAAATTTGCTTCTTCATTTTAGGGGTATTTAAATCTTGCTGGATCCATGAACCTAGCTGTTCCAGAGAACAATAGTTCATAAAAGATAAATTGATCCAAATACACTTTTTAAATGAAGGTGCATGTGTTGGAAAATAGATATTTGAATCAATACATATCGGTCTTTTATAGCACCCTTTGAGTAAAATGGCGCTTGCTTGATAACACCCATCCCATGTTGTACCATGTGCAAGACACAAACGGTTCAAATAGTCCATGACACACATATTCATCACATCAAAGGAAAAATCAGCATAGAGAATGTACGTTGAAGTTCCTTTGGGATAAATCATGATAACTTCTTTCAAAAGAAAAGTATTTTATGAAGAAATGACTTTCTTAACCTACATGTACGATTGTTTCGATTTCGACAAGCGCACCTTTAGGTAATGCTCCTACTTGAACGGCACTTCTAGCTGGATAAGGTTCTGTGAAATATTCCCCATAGATACGATTCATCACAGCAAAATCATTCATATCTTTTAAGAAAACAGTTGTTTTGACAACATTTGAAAAATCGAGACCTTGACTTGTCAACAATGCTTTGATGTTTTCGAGTACTTGTGTTGTCTGCGTTTCAATATTGGCTTCAACCATTTCATTGGTTTTAGGATCTACTGGAATTTGTCCAGAAAAGAAAATAAAATCAGATACTTTGATTCCTTGACTATAAGGCCCAATAGCCGCTGGCGCACTTTGAATATTGATGGTAGTTTTCATAATAAATCTCCTCCTCAGTTTCTACTATATTATAATATTATCTTTCATCATTATAGCGTTTTTTGCTATTTTGTACAATATCATTCCATTTTCCTATACCAATTCGCCTGATTTATGTTGAATTTAGATATCAAATGAATCTTTAAAATAAAGAACTTATCGTTTATCTTGTATTATTTTTTATGAATCTGTTTATTATCATGGGATGAATATCATAGATTAGAAAATAGCTAAATGGTTCTTTTAAATCAACAGGTTGTTTTTTATCTTAAGTTTATGACTTGAAAGTTTTCTTTAGTTTTTAAAAATGATGAACCTATAGATTTTATTATGACTTTTAAGAAAGTTAATGTGGGTTATATTGTTAAAAAAGATTAGATGATATCTTGAAAATGTTTAAACTTTTTTGCTCTAAAAATTTGTCGAAATTCCAAATAAAAGGATTGCTTAAAATCGTATTATGTTCTAAAATGGGGATGAGTATTATTAAAAGGTAAAGGAGGATATACATGAAGTTCACTAAGAGATCTATAAAAAAAGCTATTCTACGGCTTGAGACTTTTATATTGGTCATTAGCTGTATTATATCTGGCTTACATATACGGGCTGAACAGGAAATTTCAGTTGAGGTTGTATTGAGTCCAAAATAGATTTAGTACTGACAACGGGAATTAATGATTTAGATCTAAGTCATTTCGAAAAGGATCTAATTCAGGCACTTGAAGATCTTGGCGTCAATACTCAGAATACAGATATGGTCGAGATTAGCGCTATTGAGACGACGAGTGCTAGTTTAGAGTCGACCAGTGTAGATTTTGTATCTGTTGTCAATAACTGGAAAACAGTGGGAGCTGATACTTGGTCAGCAACGGCAAATGGAGAAATTTACAGTAAAACTCCTGGGGGGCAAAATAAGCCTGCTTGGTGGGGAACTGGAATCATTAATCCAGATGGCTTTGATATCGATGATTTGAAAGCAGAATTTACGTTAGTTAACGGTGGAAAATTGAATGAAGGGTTCTGTTTTAATGTGACGGAAAATGAGGATGGTTCTTTGAATGGTTATTTTATTTCCTATTCAAACCATACTAATACGGTAAGAGCATTATTCCGCTTTGACCACTATACATTGGATCAAGCTTTTAATGCTGGCATTAATAATGTAATGTGGTGTTACAATAAAAGTAACTGGGCTGCTGGTCAGGTTCATTCTTATGGCAATGACAAATTCACGAGTTTAGCGACATGGGAAGATGCAGGAAAGAACATCAATTATGAGATTACTTATAAAGATGGTCGAATCGTTATCAAAGATAATGGTAAGGTTGTTGTGGATATTGTTGATAAAACTTATCCAAAAGGAACATATGGTTTTTGGGGCAATAACTGTGAGATGGCGGATTTCAGTTATACTTCTAACTTAAAAATTACAGCGACTAAAACAGTATCTAAAGATTATGCGCAAGTTTTGTTAGAACCAAAATGGCGTGATGATGCTGCTCATTTTGTTGTGAATGTTGAAAATCCAGTCAATGAAAGTTTAAAGAATCCAGAAGCGTTAGCACGTACATTAGCAGATAATATTCACTTTATCCAATGGGGAAGTGATGCCAATAGAGCTTCTGCAGAGGATTTTATAGCTAAAAATGATCATAATGGTGCTTTTTATAGTGGTGCAAGTAGCGATTATGAGCAAACAGTAAAAAATACGGCTCTTTATATCAAAACAATTATTGATAGAATGCAGCAATCTAATGCACAATATGTTCTTGTAGGCGAGCATACAGAGTTAGTCGTGTCCCCAGAAAGTGTTAAACACAATGCTGTTTCTGAACTATTCCCTACAGGAAGATGGTTGATTCATCATGATCCAAGTGCTTTTGATAATGATGAAGGACAATCACCATTAACAGAGGTTTTTCAGAAGGATCTACTATGTAGTTTTGATAAACCAGGAAAATATGAAATCTTGTTTGACAATGAAAAAGTAAAAGAGGTTTATGTACATCGTAAACCTATTGCAGACTTTAATATTGGTATTCATGATGGTAATGTCACATTGACTTCCTCTTCGTATGATTTGGATTCTAATGAAGATGCCGGCTATGGCCCAGGAATTGCCAATGAAGAATGGTATTATAAAAGAGACAGTGAATCAGCGTGGACAAGTGGCAAATTAAGTCGTCTTACGGCTAATGAGGTTTATATGATCAAACTTGTGGTCACTGATAAACAAGGAGCTAGTGAAGAAGCAATTAAATATGTAGGTATTGGTGCGCCTGTATCGAATTTTGGACTTGGAAACAATCTGATTTCAACAGCAGATAAGTTAGAAGTACAAGATTATTCTTATGATCCACAAGGTTATAATTTAACAGCTTATGAATGGGTCTTGAAAAAAGGCAATACTGTTGTTGGGACATATACGAGTAGTGTATTTCCTGATTTAGATTTCAATGATAAGAGCCTTGGTGAAGGGGATTATTCACTTTCTTTAAAGGTAACGAATACAGCAGGCGATACCTCAGGGGCTTTTATACAAACTTTTAAAGTGGAAACCGCAAGATATAATAACCGCTTTATTCACTATGCTAGTGGTTTTAAAAATAATGAAGGTAATACAGATGATGGACGTCTTTTCTTGATGCAAACAACGTATGCTTCACAAACTTATGGAACGGATTTCACACCTGTGAATCATGCCTTAGCTATTCCAAATGGATTTTATCTAGAACCAATGTATACGACAGAGGATCAAGAACATCCTGTCAATACACCGGTGAAGCAACCTGCACACGCTATGGATCTAGTTTATCAATACTCTCCTTATGAATATACGATTGAGTATGACTTAGACGGAG
>CANPGX010000092.1 GCA_947573745.1 uncultured Erysipelotrichaceae bacterium
CCTCTGATTTTTCTTTTTAAATGACATTTACAAAATGATAAAAGATCCTCCTTAAATTTGTAAATTTTTTAACTCAACAATAAAAGGCTGTTGAATCGCAATCAACAGCCCGAAAAAAATTTATAAATATTTTTTAAGTAGTGACATGACTTCATTGATATCAATTGGTTTTGCTGTATGAGCATTCATGCCACATTCTAAACAATGCTTAACATCATCAGCAAAAGCATCAGCTGACATAGCAATAATTGGTAAGTCGTGATCTTCTCTATTTAAGGCACGAATCGCCTCTGTGGCTTGATAACCATTCATCACAGGCATACGAATATCCATCAGTATAGCATCGTAATAGTGTAAAGAAGATGCTTGGATCTTATCCACACAAATTTGTCCATTTTCTGCCCAGTCTACCTCGAAGCCGACTTCTGTAAAAATATCATAAGCAATTTCATAATTCAATTCATTATCTTCTGCAATCAAAATACGTTTGCCGGTAAAATCAACAGTTTCTTGGACAACCTCTTGTTTTTCATGACCATGAATATATTGACTAATGCCCATATAAAGCGTTGATTTGAAAAGCGGTTTAGCGATAAAGCCAGCAATACCAGCATTCAAGACTTCTGCTTCAATCGTGCTCCAATCATAAGCGGAAATCAGGAAAATAGGAATTTGATGACCAATACGATTTTGAATTTCTTGCATCGTATGAAGTCCATCCATATCTGGCATCTTCCAATCTAATAAAACAAACTGATAAAAATTTTCTGTATTTAAACGTTCTTCAATTAATTGAATAGCTTCTTTACCACTCAATGTATATTCAGCATGAGCCCCTAATTCTTCTAGAGAAGAAACAGCACTTAAACATAGATCTTCATTATTATCCACAACAAGTACACGATAATCAGGTAGTTTCATATCTGATTCGCCAATGGATGACTTTTCTAAATCTAACGTAATATGGAATTTTGATCCCTGACCTAATTGACTTTCAACTTCAATCGTACCATTTAAGGCATCGACAATATGTTTGGTAATTGCCATACCTAATCCTGTACCTGTGATCTTATCCACCTGTTCAGATTGCTCTCTTGCAAAAGAATCAAAGATATGTTTTTGGAATTCTTCGCTCATTCCGATGCCATTATCTTTTACAATGAAATGATTTCTAATATAATTTTCACCTAATGGAGAAGCTTCTTGTGTCAAATACACATTAATTTTTCCTTCTTCAGGTGTAAATTTATAAGAGTTCGATAATAAGTTGAGTAAAACTTGATTAAGTCTAACATGATCACAAATCACATTTTCAGTTTGAATTGACTGAATAAAGATATCAAAATGTTGATTTTTTGACTTAAACTGTGGTTGCATGATTTGGACAATATCTTTCATGGTTTCTCTTAAAGATAATTGATCCATACTTAAGACCATCTTACCACTTTCAATTTTAGACATATCCAAGACGTCATTGATCAAACCTAATAGATGCTTACTTGATAACTTAATTTTTTTCAAACAATCATCCACACGGGCTGTATCGTTGATATTTTTAATAGCAATTTCTGTCATCCCCACAATAGCGTTCATTGGCGTTCTGATATCATGAGACATACTTGATAAAAATTGACTCTTTGCTGCATTAGCGTGCACTGCTTCTTTTCTAGCTTTTTCCATTTCTAGCATTTGATAATGTGTGATTCGATAATACGAACCAAAAATAATCGCAAGCATGATAAGAACACAGCCCATGGCAATCGCCATGACGATTGTTCGTGTTTCATCTAATCCATAAACAATACTATCCAAATTACCAAAAGGCATAATACTGATCAAATACCAAGAAGAATCATGTAAAGGTGCCATATAAAGATGACGGCGTTCTCCTTGAATAGAAATAACTGTTGAATAGCTGTTTTGATTTTCCATCGCTTCTTTAATTTCTTGCTGATATTGTGCAACAGTCTTTCCTTCATACACTTCATAGCTATGTTCTATCTGTTCAAAGAAATTAAAACGGAAAACACTTCCTCCACGAATCACAAAGTCTCCTTCCTTATTGACAATATGTGAATAAGCCGTGGTATCTTCTTCGTTAATAAAAAGATTTTGTTTAAAATAATCCATTGAAATACCGGCTACTAGGGCATCACTTTTGGTGTTATTTCCCATATCATATTGAGCTGGTATGATCATCAACAAAAGATCATTCCCCTCTGCATTGACTGCACGAGCTACACTCACTTGATCGTCTGTCAACAAAGCATGAAACTCTTGTTCATCTAATTCTTCAATCAAAGAACCATAAATAGGTTTGAACCCCCCATCCTTTGTATAAAGTGCCAAATATTCAAAATCTCGTACACTAGCACCTAATTGTAAATCGGAAACCAGTTCATCACCATAAACATAATCTTCAGGAGGTGTTCTTTGAATTAATCCACGTATCTGAGATAATCGTAAATCAATGATCGTTGTAAATTTTTGCTGTATCTGCTGATTCATCTCTGTCATATAAATTTCTCCAATCTCATTGATAGATTGAGAACTTTTATTTTTCATATAAAATGTAATACTTAAAAAAATCGTAATACTTAAAACAGTTGCTCCTATCAAACTAAATAAGAGTGAACGATTAATATTCTTTTTCATCATATCACCACCTTAATCTAAACCTTGAATAGCTTGAATAGTACGTTCATAATCTTTTTTCACTTGTAAAACATAAGGTTCCAGTCCATCCACTTCTTGATGTCTTAATTTTTCTGTTAATACATGACTAGATGTATATAGTGAAGTAAAACTTAAATTCTGACTGATTCCTTTTAATGTGTGTGCGCCTCGAAAAGCCTCATCATATTGTTTTGTTTCTAAAGAGGTTTCAAGTAATTGAAAACTTTGATCCTCTAAAAATTTTAAAGCAAATTTTTTAATTCTTTCATCTGTTTTTAAACGTGAGAGAACTTCTTCATAATTCCCATCCATCATCATATAACACTCTTTAACTGTCATCATTCTGTCCTCCCTCTTTCAATTGATAAAAACAATAGCTTTTCTTTCCTTGATTTTTAGATTGATATAATGCCTCATCAGCATATTGATACATGGTTTGAAAATCCGTTCCTACATCTTCTGATTTAGAAACCCCCATGCTTACAGAAATATCAAAATCTTTATAGGTAGTGTTAAGTACATGGAAAATACGATCCACAATCATCTCTAAGCTTGATTTATATTCTAAGAAAAGTAAAAATTCATCCCCACCAATACGGGCCGCAATATCATCACTACGTATGCTTTGAAGAAGACGATCAGCCACACAACAAAGCACTTCATCACCAAAAATATGTCCATATTGATCGTTAGCTAATTTAAAATCATCTACATCCATAATAATAAAAGCAAACAAATGGTGTGGATGTTTTAACACCTTCTCTTTAATTAATTGTTGCGCTGTTTCTCGATTATAAAGTCGGGTGAGTCCATCCTGTGATGATTTCACTCTTAAATCAGATAACTCCATATATTCTCTATGAATATCAGTAATTTTTCCAAAGAACTTTGTACATACAGGAACCTTATCATGAGACCATATGGTTTGAGCTATCATACGATGCCAACGTTTTTCATGGTTAAGCATCATTTCAAATTCAAACTGAATCACTGGTTGTTCTGGTGTCGTTTTATCAAAGTGTTCATAAAATTGCTGTAACATCATATCATCAAAACATGCCAAGAATTTTTCGTTTTTAAGCGGTTCTACAATCACTTCCGGTAGGCCCAGCACCTTAGCCCCATGATCAGATAAGATCAATACATTTGATTCTACACTGCATTCAAATTGAATTTCCTGTGACATCATCGCAAAGAATTCATTCTTTTTCTTCTCATATTCTAGTAATTCTAAAGCTCTTTCAGAAGCAGAAAAACCGTCATGATAATCGATGACTTCAGAAAGATTGCCAACATCTTGATCCGTCATATAACTCAATGTATTTCCATTCATCATTTCATGAATATCATTTTCACTATCTTTCAAACACTCCAACAAAATAGGATTAAAAACGCCACATTCTCCATGAAGAATCATATCCATTGCTTTTTCATGACTATAAGCTTTTTTATAAACACGTTCACTGGTTAAAGCATCATAGACATCAGCTAAAGAAACTACTTGGGCCGTAATAGGAATATCTTCTCCTTTCAAACCTAAAGGATATCCTTTGCCATCATATCGTTCATGATGATAATAGCATATCTCAATAGCGATTTTCATTAATTCCTCATCTTCATAAAAAGGAATATCCTTTAACATAGAAGCACCTAAAGTCGTATGTGTCTTCATGATATTGAATTCCTCATCTGTCAATCTTCCCGGTTTATTTAAAATATGATCAGGAATACCGATTTTACCAATATCATGAAGAGCTGAAATCATAGAGATTAAAGATATTTGAGAAGAAGTTAATGGATATCGGTGGGTTCTTTTAATTAATTTTTTTAATAAAATTTCTGTCAGAGATTGCACATGCAAGACATGCAATCCACTTTCTCCATTTCTAAATTCCACAATATGGCTTAGAATAGCTACCATTAAATTACTACGCTTTTCATTTTCATAAACTTGATCGGTAACCATATCCTCTAGTCTTCTTTGTTTTTCATAAAGTCTAATGGTATTATTGGCTCTTCGATAAACAATAGAAGAATCAAAAGGACGTGAAATAAAATCTGTAACCCCTAACTCATAAGCCTTTTCAATATAAGCTGGAGAGTTTTCTGCAGAGATCATGACCACAGGAATCGTTTCAATCCAATGATTTTGATTCATGACCTTAAGAACTTCAAAGCCATCCATCCCTGGCATCACAATATCCAGTAATACTAAAGAGATAGAAACAGTTTCTTCTTTAAGCAACTTAATGGCCTGCTCTCCACAATCTGCCTCAAGAATTTCAAAGTTTTCTTCCAGAATATCTGTCAAGATCATACGATTCATTTCTGAATCGTCTACAATTAAAATTTTCTTCTTATCATTTGTCTTCATGTCATCCAACTTTCCTTCATTATTTAGTATTAGTATACAATAAAATACATTTTTTTTAAAGAAACTTTCCAATAATAAAAGAGGCAGTAACGCATTAGAAAAATAAAATAGTCTCAATAAAATAGCACGCA
>CANPGX010000093.1 GCA_947573745.1 uncultured Erysipelotrichaceae bacterium
GAAGAGCATTTCAAGGAAGTTACAGAGGCTTATGAGGTGTTATCTGATGCAGATAAGAAAGCTGCTTATGATCGCTATGGTCATAGTGCTTTTGAACAAGGTGCTGGTGGCTTTGGTGGTGGTTTCACGGGGGGATTCCAAGATGTAGATTTGGGAGATATTTTCAGTTCCTTCTTTGGTGGAGGCACTGGATCGTCACGACGTCGTTCTAATGCACCTATGCGTGGAGAAGATCGCTTCATGCAAATGGAAATAGATTTTATGGATGCTGTACGTGGTAAAAAAGCAGAAATCAAAGTGAATTATGATGAAACATGCCAATTCTGTAATGGTACTGGTGCTAAATCAAGTTCAGATTTACAAACATGTTCACGCTGTCAAGGAACAGGACAAATCCAGACGCAACAAAGAACAGCATTTGGCGTCTTTATGAATACAACAACGTGTCCTGATTGTAAAGGAACAGGAAAGACCATCAAGGAAAAATGTCCACATTGTTCTGGAAAAGGCTACAACAATAAGAATGTTACAGTTGAACTCAGTATTCCAGCAGGTATTAATACACACCAACAGTTGCGTGTTTCGGGAAAAGGTTATCGTGGACAAAATGGCGGACCTAATGGAGATTTATTTGTAGAAATCTATGTTAGACCACATTCACATTTTGTTCGTGATGGACAAAATATTTTAGTGACAATTCCAATTTCTTCAGTCAATGCCACTTTAGGTTGTGAAGTAGATGTACCTACAGTTTATGGTGATGTGATGTTGAGAATTCCTGAAGGTACACAACATGGCACGACTTTTAGATTAAAAGGTAAGGGTATGAAGAGTATCCGTGGTGATCAATATGGTGATCAGCTTGTTAAAGTGGAAATCAAGATTCCGACGAAGTTGTCTAAAGAAGAAAGAGAACTTTATCAAAAACTGCTTGATAAGACAAAGAAAAAAGATTCCTTCTTTGATAACTTTAAAAAGGCATTTAAGATCTAAAACAGAGAACGATTATGTTCTCTGTTTTTTTTGCATGAAAAAAGGAGCCTATGCTCCTTGTTTTTCATCATAATCTAGATGTTCATTATCCAGCTTTTCTTAATGTTTTTAAAGTTCTTGCAGATACTCGCACCTTAGTAGGTTTACCATCAATAAGAATCGTTGCTTTTTGTAAGTTAACGTTCCATCTTCTTCTACTAGAATTTAAGGCATGAGAACGATTGTTTCCTGACATAGGACCTCTACCAGTAAGTTGATCTTTTCTTGACATTAAAATTACCTCCTTTTCTAGTCGCTTTTTGATACTTAAATAGTGTACCATTATATGAATTAAAATGCAATTATATTTTTTCTTTTTTTGTTGAAATATTGAAAAAATAACGTATAATGAGATATAATTATAAAGAATGAAAAATAATATCTAAAGAAAAGATATTATTTGAAATAAGGAGGAATTTAAATGATCGCAAAGAGTACGAAATTAGGAAATATTCATGTTTCTAATGAAGTCATTGCTTTAATTACAGGTGGTGCGGCTACAGAGTGTTATGGTGTTGTAGGCATGGCTAGCCAAAAGGTTTTAAAAGATGGTTTTTATGAATTATTAAAGAAAGATAATTATGCCAAGGGTATTGTTGTAAATGAAGGTGAAACTGGCTTAATTATTGATGCGTATATTATTGTAGGTTATGGTATGAAGATTACTGAAATTGTTTATGAAGTACAACAGAAAGTGAAGTATGTTCTTGAATCTACTATGGATGTTGCGGTTGAAGCTGTGAACGTTTATGTTCAGGGTGTACGTGTCATTGAGTAGCTGGAGGATGTATTATGAAGAGCATAAATGGTGAATTGTTTAAAAAAATGATTATTTGCGGTGCTAATGTATTGCATAATCATCATCCAGAAATCGATGCGTTAAATGTTTTCCCTGTACCAGATGGAGATACTGGAACCAATATGAGTTTGACTTTTTCATCAGGAGCTAAAGATATTGAAAATATGGAAACGACAGATATTTATGAAGTATCTAAACGTCTTTCAAAAGGACTTTTGATGGGAGCACGTGGAAATTCTGGTGTCATTCTTTCGCAAATCTTTAGAGGGATTTCTATGGGATTTGAAGGAAAGCAAGAAGTAGACGCTATAGCTTTAGCACAGGCTTTATCTAATGGTGCTAAAGTAGCCTATAAAGCTGTCATGCGACCTGTAGAGGGGACTATTTTAACGGTTATTCGTGAATCCACAGAAAAAGCTTTAGCGTATGTTACGGAAGGCATGGATATAGAGGAATTATTTTCTTATTTTGTTTCTTGTGCAGAAGAATCTTTAGAGCATACACCTGAACTTCTTCCTGTTTTAAAGGAAGTGGGTGTTGTTGATAGTGGTGGCGCTGGTTTGTTGTTGGTATTAACAGGGTTTCTTGCTGCTTTAGCGGGAGATGAAGTTGAACGTGTAGATATTCAAACAGCCAGTCAACAAATGGAAAGTGTCGCTGGCGTTGATAGTGATGGTGAAGAAGGCTATGGTTATTGTACAGAGTTTATTGTACGCCTAGATCCAACAAAGATATCAAAATTTAAAGAAGAAAATTTAAAAAAGGAATTATCTAGAATTCCTGGTGAAAGTATTGTTGTTGTGCAGGATGAAGATATTGTCAAGGTTCATGTGCATACTTTAAAGCCAGGCAACGCTTTGAATATAGCTCAACGTTTTGGTGAATTTGTCAAATTGAAGATTGAAAATATGCAGGAACAGCACAATTCTCTTATTGAGATGGAAACATCAAAACCTGTTGAACTCAAAGAAGTGGCCATTGTTTCAGTGGCTGCAGGTGATGGTGTTAAAGCGATGTTTGAAGAACTTCAATGTGATCATGTTGTCAGTGGCGGACAAACGATGAACCCTTCAACAGAAGACATTGTACAAGCTATTCGTGATGTGCATGCAAAGAAAGTCATTATTTTGCCTAATAACTCAAATATCGTGATGACAGCACAACAAGCTTCTTCTATTTTAGAAGGTGAAATAGAAGTGGTTGTGATTCCTTCAAAGACGATTCCACAAGGATTATCTGCTTGTATTATGTATAATAAAGAAGCTTCTTTTGAAACAAATATTGAAGAAATGAATGAAGCCATTAAAAATGTTAAAACAGGCCAAGTCACTTTTGCTATTAAGGATACGAATATTGATGGTATCGACATTAAAGCTAATGAATATATGGCTTTAGTTGAAAAAGATATTATTGAGTGTTGTCCAAATCGTCAGGATGCTATTAAAAAAGTGATTGATAAATTGATTGAAGAAGATAGTGAAATTGTGACATTAATTGCTGGTGAAGATGTTCAGGAAGAAGATTTAGATGACATTGTTTCTTATATTGAAGAACATTATGAAGTAGAAGTTGAAGCAACCATGGGATTGCAACCAGTTTATTCTTATATTGTTGGTGTTGAATAAAATTATGAATTGATGCTTAAATAGAGCCTGATTAATTTCAGGCTTTTAGTATACATTTTTTTACATAGAAAGACACTGAAGTCATAAAGTATTTATAAAAACTGGAGGATATATGAAACAAAAATATATATTTGATGCCTTGATTCATGAAACTTTGCAAAATGGCGGAGCATATATCATTTTTCCATGGGATATACGTCAAGAATTTGGAAAAGGACGTGTGAAAGTTCATGTGACATTTGATGATGTGCCTTATGATGGAAGTATTGTCAATATGGGAATAAAAGATCCGATGGTGATATCGTTCATGTTGTTGTAGAATTACGATAAAGGATAATTTATGATAAAAGAGAGCATAGAGAATGACTTTATCAAAACAAGTGAGGTGAAAAGGATGATATTAGAGACAGAAAGATTATATATGCGAGAGTTGAGACAGTCAGATTTTGATTCTTTGTGTAGAATTTTGCAAGATGAGGAAGTGATGTATGCTTATGAAGGTGCATTTGATGATGATGAAGTACAAGCATGGCTTGATCGACAAATTTTACGTTATCAAAAGTGGAACTTTGGATTATGAGCAGTTGTTTTAAAAGAGAACGATAAAATGATTGGACAATGTGGACTTACAATGCAACCATGGAAAGAAGATGAGGTATTAGAAATAGGCTATTTATTTGAAAAGTCGTATTGGTATCAAGGATATGCCACTGAAGCTGCTATAGCTTGTAAAAAATATGCTTTTGAAGTATTAAAAGCTAAAGAAGTCTGTTCTATCATTAGAGATACAAATATACCTTCACAAAATGTGGCTATAAGAAATGGTATGACCATCATGGATCAATGGATAAAGCATTATCGTGGGGTAGATATGTTACATGATAGATATGTTATAAAGAGAATATAATGGTAAAAAAATGTTTATGATGATCTAGATAAAGGGTGAACTATCCTAGCAAAATTGTCAAAAACTGTTGATAGAAAAATATGGATCAAAGTTATATACTTAATGGTGAGGTGAGTTTATGAACTTTCAAAATCATTTATTCGAAGCAAGAAAAAAAACAGGACTATCACAAGAAATGGTGGCTGAAAAATTAGGCGTAAGTAGACAGACCATTTCAAAATGGGAAACAGGTGAAACTATCCCTGATCTTTATCAATCAAAGCGATTAGCGCAATTATATCAGTTATCTTTAGATGAGTTGATAGAACTTGATGTTGATCTAAAAGAAATAGAAAAGATCATTAAAAATACAGATGAAAAAAGAGAATCAAAGATTGATTGAACCCATGCGTGGAGTAAAAAGTACCCTGTATTAGCCACTTATCCAAGCCAAGTAGATATACCTAAATATGCTAAGGAAATAAGAAAGTTACTCAATCAGTTAAGCGATGATCATGGATATAATGAATTAGAGAGTATGCTTATTTTAAAGGATATTCTGTATCATGAGTGGAAAGATAAAAAAATATAGAAAAGAGAAAGATGATGAAAAAATATAAAGCGATTATTTATGATATAGATGGGACATTACTTGATACATTAAAAATGAATATGGTTCCTTTACAACGGATTATTAAAGAAGAACTTGATGAAGATTGGACTTATGAAAAAGTGCTAAAATTTGCTTCCTATCCTGGGATGCAAGTGATGGAAGAATTAGGCATTCAAAATAAAGATGAAAC
>CANPGX010000094.1 GCA_947573745.1 uncultured Erysipelotrichaceae bacterium
GGTTGAAGAAATCGATGCTTTGGCACCTGAACAAAAGAATAGTTTAATTTTCAGTGACGGTATCGAAGTATCATGTGGATTCTTATGTGAGCTTATTCATTTAGAAGGGGCACAAGGTCTAGCTTATTATCAAGATGATTTTTATCAAGGAATGCCTGCGTATACAAAAAATGTATTTAGTCAAGGTAAGGTCTTTTATTTAGGAACACGTTCACAAATGGGTTTAAATAAAGTTTTGTCACAAGTGGTTGAAGAAGCACATCTTCATGCCAATGTACAAGAGCAAACAGATTTGGAAATCGTTACAAGATATAAAGAGGGGACAACCTTTTATTTCTTAATGAATTTTAAAGATAGGCCTCTGGAGATTCCTTCTTGTTTTATAGATAAAGTGAACATGATAACAGGCAAGACCATTGTCAGAGGTGAAATGATGGCACCTTATGATGTACGCGTGATTCAAGTGAATCAACCATAACTTTGCAGAGATAAGATATAGAAGTTGTTATAATAAGAGATATGGAGGAATAAAAATGAGAAAAATTGTATTTTTAGATGTAGATGGGACATTGATTAATTATCATGCCCAATTACCAGAATCTGCTGCAAGAGCAGTTAATGAAGCAAGAGCCAATGGACATAAGGTTTATATTTGTACAGGTTGTTCTAAAGCAGAAATAGAACAAAGACATTTATGTGATTTAGATGGTATGATTGGTGGTAATGGGGCTTATGTAGAAGATGCTGGACAAGTTGTCATGCATCATGGATTATCTAAAGAAGAAGTGAAACAGATTGTTGATTGGTGCAACGAAAGACACTTAGGCTTTTATTTAGAGGCTAATAGTGGTATGTATTGTAATGATTATATGTATGAACAAGGTCCTGAGGTTATGATTAAATATGGCCAAGGGAAGGGTGCTGATTTAGAAAAGGCCAAAGAGAGTGCTAATCATTTTATCAATGGCTTTATCCATCTTCAGGGGGAAGATTTATATCGTGATGACGTGAATAAAATAAGCTTTATTTTAAGTGATTACCAAGATCATCTAGATTCTAAAAAACAATTTCCTACTTTGGAAGCCAATACTTGGGGTGGAAAAGGAGAACTAGCCCTCTTTGGTGATTTAGGACCTTCAGGAATTACAAAAAAACACGCTATTGAAGTTTTGTTGGAACATCTCCATGCCAGTGTAGAGGATACGATTTCTTTTGGTGATGCAAAAATTGACTTATCGATGTTTGATTTATGTGCTTTTAATGTCGCTATGGGTAATGGAGGCCCAGAAATCAAAGCTGCTGCTGATTATATTACGAGTGATGTCGATGATGATGGTTTATATAATGCTTTTAAATATTTAAAACTCATTTAAAAAGAAGCTCTTTAGCTTCTTTTTAAAATGTCTAGAATAAAGAATTGCTATTTTATAGGATGAATAGTATGATTAAAGTATAGTAAATCATATTATTTTGAAAGGAAAAAAGAATGATGAAAAGTGCGGTATTTTATGGTAGACATGACTTAAGAGTCGAAGAGAGCCCTATGCCTTTTGTAGGTGATGAAGATGTTTTAATTGAAGTGATGGCTTGTGGTGTGTGCGGTACAGATGTGCATATTTATGAAGGCGATCCTGGTGCTGCAGATGTGACACCTCCTACGATTTTAGGACATGAATTTTCTGGAGTCATCAAAGAAGTAGGAAAAAATGTAGAACGCTATAAGGTGGGGGATCGTGTATGTATTGATCCTAACTACTATTGTGGTAAATGTGATCCTTGTCGTCATGGAATTGCTCATTATTGTGAGCATATGACAGGATATGGAACAACAGTGAATGGTGGCTTTGCAGAATATTGTTCTGTTAATCAACGTCAAGTTTATCTCTTAGGAGAGCATACCACTTTTGAACAGGGAGCTATGACAGAACCTGTAGCTTGTTGTTTACACGGTATTGATATGTGTGATATTCATCCTGGACATCAAGTAGTCGTTATTGGTGGCGGTATGATTGGATTGCTCATGATGCAATTAGCGAAATTAGCTGGAGCTGCAAAAGTAGCTTTAGTAGAACCTGTGGAAGAAAAAAGAAAAGTGGGTAAAGAATTAGGTGCTGATTTATGTGTTGATCCAACGAAAGAAGATGTAAAAAAAGTTCTTGTTCAACATGGTTTTGATTGGATACAAACAGTGATTGAATGTGTTGGAAAAACATCTACGATTGAACAGGCCATCAGCATTGCGGATCATAGAGCAACAGTGATGATGTTTGGATTGACAAAACCAGATGAAACCATTACGGTTAAACCATTTGAAATTTTCCAAAAAGAAATTGTTTTAAAATCATCTTTCATTAATCCATATACTCAAAAACGAGCTTTGGACTTAATTGATTCTAAACGTTTAGATGTGTCAAGCATGGTTTATAAAGTAGCAAGTTTAGAGGAATTAGAAGATGTTTTAAAGGAACCAAGTTTACGTGCTAAAGGAAAGTTTATTATAAGTCCAAAACAATAAAATGAGGAATTATTTTTCTTAGTAAAAAATTCATATTTTATGATATCAAAATAAATGGGTGATTAGGAGATTTCTATCAAAGAATCTCCTTTTTTGATATCTATGTTGAGGGATCAAAGAAATCTATAGCAGTTTTATAAAATAAGTATTATAATAGATGATTAAGGGGTGATGGTGTGAATTATAAAAAGACACAAAGAAGTATGGATATGGTCAATGGCCCATTATTAAAGAATATTTTTATATTTTCTATTCCATTGATGATTACAAACTTTTTACAAATGTTGTTTAATACTGCAGATACGATTGTTGTAGGAAAATTTGCAGGACAAGAAGCATTGGCAGCTGTGGGGGCAACTGCATCTATCGTGTTTTTATTGACTTCTTTATTTAATGGTTTAAGTATTGGTTCAAATGTTGTGATTGCTAAGTTAATCGGTAGCCAAGATGAAGAAGGTGTCAGTAAAGCTGTGCATACATCGATGTGCATTGCCATCATTGGCGGATTATTACTGATTGTGATTGGCTTTTTTTGTTCAAAATATTTTTTATCTTGGATGTCTACACCATCAGATATTATTGATCTAAGTAGTTTATATATGAATATGTATTTTGAGGGTGTTTTATTTGTGGGGGTGTATAAGTTTGGTGCTTCGGTTCTTCGTTCTAAGGGAGATACACAACGTCCATTATATTTCTTAATGATTAGTGGTGTGTTGAATGTTGCCTTAAATTTATTGTTTGTGATTGTTTTTAAGTGGAGTGTGGCCGGGGTAGCTTTAGCAACGGTTATTTCAGAAGCTGTTTCAGCCATATTAGTATGGATGGCTTTAGTGAAAGAAAGCGATGCAACACATTTAGATGCGAAGAAATTAAAGTTGGATGTTGCCTATGCATGGGATATCATGAGAGTAGGGATACCAGCGGGTATTCAAGGGATGGTTTTCTCTTTAAGTAATGTTGTGATTCAATCAAGTATTAATTCCTTTGATTCTTCTGTTATTGTGGCAGGAAACAGTGCTGCCATGAATATTGAAGAGTTTGTTTATATTGGTATGATGGCTTTTACACAAGCAACGATTACATTTACGAGTCAAAATATTGGGGCTAAAAGATACGATGTGATTAAGAAAATCTTATGGGTTACACTTATTTTAACAGTCATTTCAAGTTTTCTTTTAGGTTTTCTAGTATGGTTTTTTGGCGTACCTTTCTTAAGCTTATATACCAATGATGCTGCAGTTATTGAAGCTGGTATGGTGCGTTTAACTTATGTAGCTCTATTTTTATCACTGAATGGTCTTTTAGATGCTTTTGTTTGTTCCATGAGAGGAATGGGGTATTCCAGCTTACCTACTGTGGTAATGATCATCGGTATTTGTGGTGTACGTTTAATTTGGTTATGGACAGTATTTCCAGTTGTACGAACACTTAAAGTTATTTATTTATGTTTCCCTATCAGTTGGACGATTACATCTATTATCCAAGCAGGATTATGGTATGTTTTACATCAAAAATTACTCAAGCAAAATCAATTTCAACAATAAAGCTTCACTCAAGGGTGAAGCTTTTAAAATAACGATAATTGTGTAAATGGTTGATTTTTTTGATAAGCATCAATAATATCTTTCATTTTATATAAAAGTCCATATTTCTTACATTCATTTTCAAACAGTTGCTTAAGGCGTTGATGACTTTGACATTTACATTCATAACTTAAACCATAACGCTGAATATATTTTTGTTTTAATCCAGGAAAATGTTCATCAAGTTTCGCGTAGTAATAATCTCTTTGATTTTCTCTAAGTGTTACAGAAAGATTGTAAGAAAAAATAAATTTGGCTCCAGATTCATAAGCCATTTTAACCATAGAACGAATATTGTCTTCTGGATCTGTAATAAATGGTAAGACAGGGGTCATAAGAATACCACAGAAAATTCCGGCATGACTTAACTGACGGATAGCTTCAAAACGCTGAGAAGAAGGAGCAACATGAGGTTCGATGATTTGACTCAAAGCATCATCAAAACGATATTCATCAATGACTTTTAATGCTTGTCTAGTGAGTTCATATTGTTTCTCAAAAGGATTATAGGTATCTGACATGGCGCCAATCCCAACAATCCCTTTATGTCGTTTGGAGGCCAGCTCTTTTCTTAAAATAGGAATAGCTTCTTTTTTACCTCTGACTTGGTCAAAATGATCGATGCGATAGCAAGCACTGCGACTATCACAATAAATACAGCCATGCATACATCCTCTATATAAATTCATATTATAATCAGGGCCAAACCAGTATTGACCATGTTTAACTTTAGTTAGAAGTGTTTTTGCTTCAATCCATTCCATATTCATATCACCATGTTTATTATATCAAATGAGATAAGAAAGATAAATCTTGACTTTTTTTTGAAATGTATTATGATGTTTTTGTACCATTTGCCGGTTTAGCTCAGCTGGTAGAGCAACGCACTCGTAACGCGTAGGTCGCAGGTTCAAATCCTGTAGCCGGCACCATTTAACAAAAAAGCCCTTGGATGGGGCTGTTTTTATTAACGAAGTGAATACCACGTGCTATGCGCGTGGTAAGGTTTTAGCTTT
>CANPGX010000095.1 GCA_947573745.1 uncultured Erysipelotrichaceae bacterium
TAAAGCTTCTGGAAGTTGTATTTCCCATAAAATGTCTTGTTGGTGATAAGCAATAATTTTCTTGGTTTGACTTCCTTGATCATAAGCCAAGATCATTTGGTCATCATCATGATAAAGACAACGTGGTACTAAAAAGGAGGTCAATGCACTGACATTTTTCCAATCAAGATCTGCTTTCAAAACATAATGATCTTTTCTCGATAACAAATATCCATCCTCTCTTTGATCAAGGTAAAAAGAAACATCTTCTTTATCTTGACTTAAAAGAGGAATTTCTTTAGCTTCTAATAAACTACCATCTTCTAAATCATAGCGTGATAAAAGAACACCCCTATCACTTAATCGACTCAATACTTGAACACTTAAATGTTCTTGATCAGTATCTACTAAAATTTCTGAACTTTTTAAATCATAATTTTCCACAGTAATCCTTTGAATGACCTGTTGTTTTTCTATATCATAAACAAGAAGTTTAGGAGCATGATAACGTTCTGGTATTTTGAACATATCTGATTGTGTCTGTTGTTGCCATTGATCACTGCCAAAAAAAGCATAGATCAATAGACGATGATCATCTAATTTCAACAAACGAATACCATCAAAATAAGGATTCCAAAGCCCTGTTGGAAAGGATGATAAAGTATAATTTTCATTATAACCAATATTATTGGCACTTAAGGTATCTTCTAAAGATTTTTCCTGATAGAGTTCTAAATCATATTGATAGATGACTTGCCCTTTCATTTTATCTATTATATAAAGAAAACCATCCTCGCCACTGACATAAAGATGTTCTTCATCGACAACGACATCCCATGTATTCAGTGCTGTTGGACAACGGATATCATCATATGGTCGTGCTACCCTAATAGGATCTAAAAGTGTTGTATCATACAGTTTTTTTCCATTAGTTCCATCAAAGACAACGATAGCGCCCCTTTGACATGTATAAACATAATCTTCTTGACCATCTTGATTCATGTCCCCTATGGAAACGATACGCCATATATTATCTTGATCTTGGATCTGATAAACTTCATTTAAGGCTGTATCTAAACAAAGAATCTGATGATCTACGATCACAAAAAACTGATTTTCATGAGCTTTGTTTAAAGACAAGATCTTATTATTGATATCTACATCACCTAAAACTTCACTATAGCGTTCAAAAGTGATAGCTCTACTCGTGATTTGTTCTTTTTTACCTACTGATAAAATCGCTAAGTTATCAAAATGATCTTGACTATCCATAAAAACAACCATATCTCTGACACCATCTTGATCGACATCTTCAATCACAAGATAATGAAGCACTTTTGACGATGTCTCTATGAAATGTTCTTGTTTATCTTGAACGATATAAATGCCATCATCACTACAAAAAACATCCCCTTCTAACGTATCCGAAAAAACTTCCCATCGGTTTTTAGCATGAATACGATCATCACTTCCTTCATGGTAAGTAGTTAAAGGTTGTGCTTGAACATGTGTTGTTGGTATCAACAGCAATAAGGTTGTTAGCCATAATATCCATTTTCTCATAAGTATCCTCCAAACTGTATTACTTCTACTCATACAGTATAACACACTCTAAACTGTATGACAATACATAATACAGTTTTTTATAAATCTATTAAATATATATAAAATGATTGAATATTTCCTGAATTCGTGTAAAATGAAGTTATTGTCATATGTAAGGAGGTTATCATGATGCATCAAGTTGGCGTTGTTGTTGATAGTAACAGTGGTATAAGTCAAGCTATGGGGCAAGAATTAGGTATTTACGTACTTCCTATGCCTTTTACCATTAATAATCAAGAATATTTTGAAGATATCAATATCACTCATGATGAATTTTATGCCTTCCAAGAAAATGATGCTACGATCTTTACGAGCCAACCTGCTGTCGGTGACGTTGTCGCACTATGGGATCAAGCCTTAGAGCATTATGATGAAATCGTCTATATCCCTATGTCCAGTGGATTGAGTGGCTCATGCCAAACTGCCTTGATGTTAGCTAAAGAATATCATGGACGTGTAGAAGTCATCGATAGCCAACGTATCTCTGTTCTTCAGTATCAAGATGCCTTGAACGCTTTACAATTAAGTCGTGAAGGAAAAAGCGCTAAAGAAATCAAAGATATCCTAGAAAAACATAAATTTGAATCAAGTATTTATATTGCAGTGACAACACTTGAATATTTAAAAAAAGGGGGTCGTATCACACCAGCAGTCGCTACCTTAGGAGGGTTATTAAAGATTAAACCTATACTCAGTATTCAAGGAGAAAAATTAGATAGTTTTGATAAGACAAGAACCATTACCAAAGCTGAAAAGATCATGATCCAAGCTTTAAAACATGATATTGAAACACGTATCGATCAAGATGGTCATGGAGAAAATGTCAATATTTATATGGCTTATACTAAAGATAAAGAAGGGATTGAAGCTTTTAAAGAAAAAGTACAAGAAGCATTCCCGAATCATACGATTCTTTGTCATGAATTGGCCTTAAGTATCGCATGTCATACAGGACCTGGTGCTTTAGGTTTAGGATGTGCTAAAAAATTATCTAGGAAATGACATCATTTCCTTTTTTATTGTTGGCTAAGGTCAACATAGATGTGTTATAATAAGAACACAGAATATCAATCATATTTATCAATAAAGAAAGGGTGACATAACGTTGCAATCCAAGCCTCATACAACCTATAATAAAAATCGTTCTAAACAGGCTCAATCAAATTCAAAAGTTTATCGTCATCGTCAACAAACAACACGAACCCATCATTTAGATACACGCGTTTTTGCTTTAGGAGGACTGAATGAAGTCGGCAAAAACATGTATTGTATTGAACACGAAAATGAATTAATTATCATTGATGCAGGGGTTAAATTTGCTGAAGATGGCCTTCCAGGAATCGATTATGTGATTCCTGACTATACGTATTTAGTCCGTAATCAAAAGAAAATCAGAGGACTCTTCATTACTCATGGTCATGAAGATCATATTGGGGGAATTCCCTTTTTGCTACAAGTTGTCAGTGTGCCTTTTATTTACGCGACACCCCTTGCAGCTGCAATGATTCGAAGAAAACTTGAAGAAAAAAGATTAACTAATCAAACAACTATTGTTGAAATTCAAAGTGATTCTTCTATTAAAACACGTTTCTTTAACGTCGGTTTCTTTAAAACAAACCACTCTATTCCTGAATCTATCGGTATCGTCATCAATACTCCTAACGGTCGTGTTGTGACAACAGGTGATTTTAAATTTGATTTAACACCTGTAGGCGATGCTGCCGATTTTCAGATCATGTCTTTTTTAGGGATTAGCGGAGTGACCTTGTTGATGAGTGATTCCACTAATGCTGAAGTTCCTAACTTCTCTATCAGTGAAAAGAAAGTAGCTATGGCTGTCATGGAAGAATTCAGAAAGACAGACGGACGTATCATTGTCGCTACTTTTGCCAGCAATGTGCATCGTGTTCAACAAATCGTCGAAGCAGGTATTAAATTCAATCGTAAGGTCCTTGTTTTAGGACGCTCTATGGAAAATACGATCCAAACAGCAAGAAAATTAGGCTATATCAAATGTCCTGATCGCTTCTTTATTAAAGCTGATCAAGTCAATCATTTTCCAGATCATGAAATTTTAATTTTATGTACTGGCAGTCAAGGTGAAACATTGGCGGCACTTTCTCGTATTGCCGCTGGCACACATAAATATGTTTCTATCAAACCTGGGGATACGGTGGTCTTTTCATCAAGCCCTATTCCAGGAAATGCCGCTAGCATTAATATTGTTGTTAATAAATTGTATCGCCATGGTGCACGTGTTTTAACAAATTCTGCTTTCAACAATCTACATACTTCTGGTCATGCCGGACAAGAAGAACAAAAATTGATGTTGTTGTTGACAAAACCAAAATACTTTTTTCCAGTTCATGGCGAGTATCGTATGTTAAAGATTCATGCAAAATCCGCCGAAGAAGTCGGTATTCCCGAAGATCATTCATTTGTCCTTTCTAATGGTGATGTCATTGCATTAAGAGATGGAGAAGCACATTTTTCTCATCGTATCCATGTGGATGATATCTATGTTGATGGTAATGATATCTCTGGTTTATCAACCGCTGTTTTGCGCGATCGACAAATTTTATCAGAAGATGGTATGGTCTCTGTGCTTGTCAGTATGGATTCTCACTCTGGTCAACTTTTATCTAGACCGATCATTATTTCTAGAGGTTTTATTTATATGAAAGATAACATTCCGATGATTCGAGAAGCCGAATATCTTATTCAAGATGAATTGAGTCAATTGATCCAAACGAAAACAACGTTCTCTGAAATTAAAAATACGATCAGAGATAAACTCAGCAGTTATTTTTATCGTAAAACAAAACGTAATCCTATTATTATTCCCGTCATCATGAATAAGAAATAAGATGAAAAGAAAATTAAAATGGATCTTGTTTTTGTTGATCTTCGTTGGATTACTTTCATATTTTGCTTATTATTGTACACATACCACCTTAACAGATTACCAATTCACCCATAAATCTTATACTTCGAGTGCTATTCCTGAATCTTTTCAGGGATTTAAGATTGCTTTTTTAAGTGATATTGATTTAAAAGATGAAGAAGATATGGTACGTTTTAAAGAGATATGTGATCATTTGAATCAACAAAATCCTAACCTCATTATTTTAGGAGGAGATCTCTTTGATGGCCCCATTTTTTCAAAAGAAACTTTAACAGAAATACTTAAAGGTATTAAAACAACCCATGGTAAATTTGCTGTTTTAGGAGAAAAAGATTTTTCTTCTCTTAATGAATGGATCAGTCTCGTTGAAGATGGTGGTTTTGAAGTTTTAAGAAATCAAAAACAACGATTATATTGCCAAGGTGAATCTATTGAACTTTTTGGTTTAGAGTCTATGAGTACACTTTCTTCTTTAGATCAAAGTGAAGATGCCTTTAAACTGGTGATCGTTCATGAACCTGATTACTTTAAAGACATTTCTTCTTATCAACATGTCGTTCAACTATCTGGGCATTCTCATGGTGGTTAT
>CANPGX010000096.1 GCA_947573745.1 uncultured Erysipelotrichaceae bacterium
TTGCCTCTATTTTAAATGTGATTTTAGATGTACTTTTTGTCTTAGTTTTTCATTGGGGTGTTGCAGGAGCAGCTATTGCTACTTTATTAGGTCAACTATCATCAACCATTTATTGTTTTGTGGTCATGCAACGGATGCATCTTTTTCATTTTCAAAAAGGGGATTTTAAAACAGATTTTAGCTTACTCCCTAGAATGTTTCGTTTAGGAAGTCTCATGGCTTTTCAAAATATTGTCATTTCTATTGGTGGCATGGTCGTTCAAAGTATTGTCAATGGTTTTGGATTGATTTACGTGGCAGGCTTTACAGCAACCAATAAACTCTATGGTTTATTAGAATTGGCAGCCACTTCTTTTGGATTTGCTTTGTCAACATATGCAGGTCAAAATTTAGGAGCCAAAGATTATGCACGTATAGAATCTGGTATGAAAGCGGCCTTAAAGTTAGCTTTAGGGACATCGGTCGTGATTAGTATCATGATGGTTGTTTTTGGAAAAACGTTTTTAAGTTGGTTTATTTCGGGAACACCAGAAGAAGTCAAAGCTGTATTAGATGTAGCTTATCATTACCTTTTTGTGATGGCCATAGGCTTATGGATCTTATATTTACTTCATGTATATCGTAGTGCTTTACAAGGAATGGGAGATACTTTCATTCCTATGATTTCTGGTATTGCTGAGTTCATGATGCGTATTGGTATTGCTTTGATTTTACCTCACTGGATAGGCAAGCAGGGAATCTATTTTGCAGAAGTGGTGGCTTGGATAGGGGCTGTTGTTATTTTAATGCCAAGTTATTATACCAAAATACGTCAATTAAAACATATAGATGAATAAAAGACCGTATGTTGATATCAGCATACGGTTTATGATTGTCTAAGAATATTTTCTGGTATGAGTTTACGAATCTTTAAATAGTGAATAGTCTTTAAAAATATCATGACGAATATATTGGTATAGATTAATGATTAAGAATGGAATTTAAAAAATTCATTTTTAAGAAGCAAGAGTTTTTGTTTATAAAGTTTTAAAATTATGATAAGATGATATACTGTAATAGAAAGGATGTGTGCTATGTATAAGTTTCATATTCAAAGGGGTGTCGCTATTCTCAATTACTCGGAAGAGTTTTGTCATACAAGTACAGAATTACTAGAGAGTGAAGCGTTTCACCGTGTTTTAAAACGTTATTTAAGAGAAATTAGGCGTTCTAATAATCAAGAATATATTTATTTAAAGAGTATTCAGGATGATGATTTAACCATTTTAAGTGACTTAGAAAGAATTGGACGCTTACTTTTAGTGATGTCAGTAGATGAAGTTTCTGAAAGTTATCCTCAATATAAAAATTATTTTAAAGATCGTGCACTTTTTGTGCGTGTTATTGAAGGTATTTATTTGTTTTGGCGTCGTTTACAACGATATGCTGTTGTCTTTAATGAACGTATTCAAAAGGGATTTCAAAATGTTCAGTTTTTAGATGCACAAAATAAATTTGAAGAATTAGTTTTAAGTACGTATCGTACCATTGAAGAAAAGGCGCAAGGATATGATTATCGTATTTATCGTCAGATCACAGCAGGTGTCAATGCAGGTTTGATTGTTAGTCAAATGCGTCCTTATTTACCTTATGAATATCGTCGTCTAGATAATATTCCTTTTATTGAATCGGTGATTATTCATCCACCATTTATTGCTTATTCAAAGCGTAATAAGCGCTCAGGTATTTTTCCAGAGGCGCGAGAAAATCCTATTGAGGATAAGAAATTTGATGAGGAAAGTTGGTTTTGTTATCCAGCTAAGGTAGGAGATTTATTATGTTTTGTTTATTTCAATGTGGCTTACATGTCACAAGGTATTTCTCTATGTAACTTATTTGAATTGGCCAGAGCCCAAGAATATCGTGAACGTAAACCGGATATGATTTATATTTTTGGTTATGAAGATGGCAAAAGAGAAGAATTTTTCTATCAAGATGATAAAAATGATATGATGGTGGCTTGTTTATCAGCCCATGATGATTTTGATTATTTTGGCTATATGAAAAAGATGATGTTGACATTGCACAATGTGAGAAAGCTCAATGATCATCAACTCCCTATTCACGGGGCTATGGTTAAGATAACATTACACAATGGAGAAGATAAGAATGTTGTGATCATGGGGGATAGTGGTGCTGGAAAATCTGAGACGATCGAGCAAATAAAAGCTTTAGGAGAAGCCTATATCCGTGATATCAAGACCATTTATGATGATATGGGCGTTTTATGGCGACAGGAAGATGGTCTTATTAAAACAAGTGGTACAGAAATTGGTGCTTTTGTTCGTTTAGATGATCTGGATGCTGGTTATGGATATAAAGAATTAGACCGTTCTGTTTTTATGAATCCAGATAAGGTCAATGCCCGTATCATTATTCCAATTACATCTTATCAAGATGTTGTTGCTAAACATCATGTTGATTTATTCCTTTATGCTAATAACTATGAAGAAGGGGCCTCTTTATCTTTCTTTGAAAATGTGGAGGATGCCTTAGCTGTTTTTAAAGCAGGAAAACGGATGGCTAAAGGGACAACGACAGAAATGGGCGTCGTCAGCAGCTATTTTGCTAATCCATTTGGTCCAGTTCAACGACAACACCAATGTGAACCATTACTTCATGAATACTTTAATGCGATGTTTGAGCAAGGCATTAAAGTAGGACAAATTCGTACTCGTTTGGGAATCAAAGGAAATGAACATACCGGACCTAAAGAAGCAGCGATTGCCATTTTAAAATATTTAACTGGTGAACAGAGTTTAAGAGTTCTTGATTCATTAGAAGAAGAATAACTCGTTTTTGATCGTGAAGCAAGTTTAGAAAACCATAAAAAAACATAGATAGTGTTGAGTGGAATCCAAATTTTGGACACCCATTCGATTTCATCTAGGTTTTTATATTTTAATAAATGCCTTGAGCTATCATGCTGGAAACGACTTTTTCAAAGCCGGCAATATTGGCACCAGCGATAAGATCATAACCTAATCCATAGCGTTGGCTGGCTTCTTGGCTAGCTTGGTGAATAGAAATCATGATTTGTTTTAATTTTTCATCGACTTCTTCTTCAGACCAATTATAACGCATCGCATTTTGTGACATTTCTAGAGCGCTGACAGCGACACCACCGGCATTGGCTGCTTTAGCAGGACCTAAGATAATGCCATGTGATAAAGCGTAATCTGTTGCTTCTTTTGTGGTTGGCATATTGGCGCCTTCAATAATATATTTGACACCGTGACTTACCAGTTTCTTAGCATCATCCAATGTGATTTCATTTTGTGTAGCACATGGGAATGCCATATCGCCTTCGAGGTTCCAAGGCTTTTCGCCAGGAACGAAAGTAGCGTGGAATGTTTGCGCATAATCTTTTAGACGCACATTGTTTTCTGTACGCATCTTGACAAGAAAATTAATTTTCTCATCGGTATTAATTCCTTCCGGATCATAAACATAACCATCTCTTCCTGAAATGGAGATGACCTTTGCTCCGAGTTCGCGTGCTTTTTTACATACGCCCCAAGCGACATTTCCATAACCTGAAAGAATAATGGTTTTTCCTTGATATGAATCATGAAAATGTTTGAGGACTTCTTGTCCATAATAAAGTGCCCCATAGCCAGTCGCTTCAGGACGGATGAGCGAACCACCAAAAGCAAGTGATTTACCTGTTAAAACACCATTTTCATAGGCTCCACGAAGACGACGGTATTGACCAAAAAGATAACCAATTTCTCTGGCACCAACGCCAATATCGCCCGCTGGAACATCGATGCTAGGACCAATATGACGATAGAGTTCACTCATAAAACTTTGGCAAAAACGCATGATCTCGGTATCGCTTTTTCCTTTAGGATCGAAATCACTGCCACCTTTACCACCACCAATAGGTAAGGTTGTGAGGGCATTTTTGAAGATTTGTTCAAAACCAAGGAATTTGATGATTCCTAAATTAACTGATGGATGAAAACGAAGGCCGCCTTTATAAGGGCCAATTGCACTTGAAAACTGTACACGATAACCACGATTGACACGGACTTGGCCGTGATCGTCCATCCAAGGGACTTTAAACATGATAGTTCTTTCTGGTTCTATCAAACGCTCTAAAATCGCCATTTTTTCATATTCTGGATGCGCCTTGATGACTGGACGCAATGTCTCAAGAACTTCACTGACAGCTTGAATAAATTCAGGCTCATGTGCGTTTCTTGTTTTAACTTGTTCTAAAATCTGATCAATATAGTTCATAGTATACCTCCTCATATTGTATACGCAATATATTATAACACTATGATTGTTAAAAGAATAGTTTTTATCAAAAAAATATGTTATAGTATTTACGAAATGAGGGATTATTTGATGAAGTTTAAAGAATTTAGGATAACGTTATTTTTAATATTTTTAGCTTTGATTGCACTAGCCATAGGGATAATATGGCTGCTATCATTTTCCTTTTATTATTGATACGTTTTAATATTTGTTTATATGACGATGATTTATTAGCCTATCGTTTTATGGGAATTGGCTTATTCCCTTGCTTGATTGCTTATCAAGATATTCAAGAAGTGAGAATGCTTTCTAAGCATCGTGTATATCTTGATATGAAGAAGCCCTTGACGATTTATGTCTTTAATAGTCAATCTTTTTATACCAAACTCACGTCATGTATAGCATTATCTCAATCCAGAAAACATATAGATAAGTGAAAGAAGTGATTGACAATAAAAAAGACATCATGTATGATATTTTTTGGATTTCGTGAGGGAGTAATTAGCGAGTAATCGCGGTTTGTCAACATCATGGTGAAAGACACCTGGCAAACCTTAATCAATGAGACTCATGCATGTAGAACATGTATGAGTTTATTTTTTTGGAGGTATACGTCATGACTTTTTGGGAAATTTTATTCATTGGCATAGGACTGGCAATGGATGCCTTTGCAGTGTCTATTTGCAAGGGATTGCGCATGAATCGTTTGAATCATTTTCATACATTCATGATTTCACTCACCTTTG
>CANPGX010000097.1 GCA_947573745.1 uncultured Erysipelotrichaceae bacterium
TGTAGCCAAGTTTATGGGACAACTTTCAAAAGGTTGTATTGATATTATTCGCTATATTGTTTTATTTATTTCAGATATGATCAGTATGTTAGCTATGCAAATTATTTTTATAAAATAAATACCATTTTCTATTTCTAACCTGTTTTCTAACTTAGTGTGTAATATAATAAAAAAAATAAAGTTAAATGCTTAAAAGGAGGCGAAGGAATGAAACGGTATTTTAAATGGATGAAGAAAGTGTTGATGTTATCGATTATTGGAACGCTTTGCTTAAGTGTTATTTCTTTTTCACAAGTAAAGGTCCATGCTGAAGAAACATTGGAAGGTATTGATCAACCTATTCTTTATGTTTCGCAAGAAGTCAGTGATGAAAATGCATTACTGGGTAGTCAATTACATCCCTATTCTTCATTAGATGAGGCTGTCAATGCGGCTAATCAGATGACTGAACAAGATATTACTATTGTTTTGATGAGTGATTTGATAGCCCAAAGATGTGCTAGGATCAATAGTAAAAATATCACGCTCATCGGTCAGGGGCATACGATCACACGTGGAGAAAATTTTGAAACGATTAGTGATGTAGCTCGTGGTTGGTATCATCCAGCGATGATTGAAGTTTGTGATCCGACACATACGATCAAGGCCTCTTTATATTTAAAAGATATCACTTTGGATGATCAGGGACGTACGGCTGGAAGCAAATATAGTCAAGCAAGTACCAATGGCACAGGTGGTAATTTAGATCTTGTTCAAGATGGTATTATTGCAACATATGATGGTGTTGGAAATATTATTTTAGGTCGTAACACGATTCTAAAAGATTATGGTGGTATGTCTGCTGTACGTTTATCTTCCGGAACATTGGTGATGGAAGAAGGCAGTTTGATTACAGGCGGTAAAAAGTTTACAACCAAGGGTGGTGGCAATGGTGCCGCTGGTGGTATTTGGGTACAAGGTGGTCAAGTGACCATGGAAGTAGGCTCAAGGATTACAGATATTGAAGGAAGAGCTATTTATTTAGATGGTCAAGGAAGTCTTGCAACGATTCATGGAACGATTAGTCATGTTCGTGTGAACAACAATATGTGGCAAGGCAGTGATGGTACAGCATTGCATGTTCGTAATGAGGCCAGTGTGATTTTGGCTAGTGAAGGTCAAATTAGTCAGATTACAGGAGGTAGTTGTGCTATCAGTGTGATTTCAAGTAGTTTTAAAACAGAAGAAAATTCTAGAATCTTTAATTTAGAAAAAACAAGAGTGATGAATATCAATGGAACGAAAGAAGAAGATAGTCATCCTCATCGCATATCATTAGATGGTATCATTGAAGATTGTCAATATGGTGATGTTGCTTTTGGTTCATGGTATGGTCGATATGTGATTGAAGAACATGCTAAGATTCAAAACTTAACGGCTTCTAATAGAAGTATAGGTTTATTTTATTTACAAAATGGTGGTGAAATGACCATTCACGGTACGATCCAAAACAACAATAATACCGTGGTTTATATGGGTAACCAAGGTGGCGGTCAAACCATCGTGCGCGTTAAAGAACATGCTTATATCCATGGTAATCAAGGTTATGGTATTTATGCCAATAATAGTGGCCATGTTATCATGGAAGGGGGAGAAATCTCCGAAAATAGCAGTTATGGTATCTACGTACGTAGTAAATCTAATTGGCCATCTGCTCAATTAACGATGACAGGTGGTCGAATTATCAATAATCAGTCCTATGGTGTTTATTTTGCAACAACGAATGTTGAAGCGGCTTCATTTGTTAATATCACGGGTGGAGAGATCAGTGGTAATAAAAATGCTCAATTATCGATTTCTGGTGCCAATGCGAAAGATGATATCAGTCGTATTTATATTAAAGATGGTGTCATCAAAGAAGAAAATTTGAATACCTCTTTTGGAACATTGAGTCATCTTGAAATAGATGTTGACCATGGCGATATTTATCTTGGTAATGCAAGAAGTAGTGCTTCTAAAGAATTACAAAATCAAGTGGCAACTTATAAGGCTGATGCATCTGATACGTATGACTATAAAACAAAAGGAAGTGCATTGTGGTTTAAAGTTGATGGTGATCATTTCCAATTTGATGTTCCTAGATATCAATCATTCTTAGCAAGTTATTCTGTCAATGAGGCTTTACCTCTTTATGTGGCTTATATGCCGGTGAATGAAGATGGGGCGCCTTTAGAAGATGCTTCGATGACTGTTTTAAGAGTCGAAAATCAAGCTTTAGTACACATTGACTTAAAAGATTTAAAACCACAGCAATCTTATGTCATGATGTGGATGCAACCAACAGAAAAATTTGGTACATTCACACTTGAAGGTACACCAGAAATAGAAGAAATCTTGGGAGAAACACAATATACTGTTGATTATAAGATGGTATATACCTTATCAAAAGATATTGCTTCATTAGTGCATGCAGGAGATATTCTTGAGGTGACATTACCATTGGATCCTCAATTAGCATATTTAGAAAATAGTGTTGAATGTGTTGAAAATGATACTTTTGAACTTGTGGGAGATCCACTTTATGATGAAAATACACATACTGTTGTGCTTCATTTAAGTCTTAAAGAAAGTTTAAAAGCTTTAGATACAGCAGAGATTTCAATTAAAGCTGTCGCTGACTTCGAAACATTTCCACAAACAGTGTTGGTAACACAAGCAAGCATATCAGGAAAAGTAACTTTATCCAATGAACTCACACCAACAACTTTCGTCTTAGAGTCAGCCAATGGGGCTAAGACACAAACCATCCCTTTACCTGTTTATACCATTACTTATGAAGGTGGTAAAGAGGAAGTTAAGCAAGGAACAATACTTCATGTTGATCTTGATGATGGAAAGATGGATGTGACTTTACCAGAACGTATTATAGAAGATCTTACTTTACCAACACCTGAAAAAGAAGGTTATACTTTCCGTTCATGGGCAGTCTCTTATTCTGAGTCTCATACAGAAGTGACTTTTGTCGCTGAATGGGATGAAATTCAAGTCCCTGTGCAACCGGAAGATCCTGTACAGCCAGAAGATCCTATCGTGCCTCCTGTAGAGCCTGAAGTGCCAGATGATCCTGTAGTTGTTGTGCCAGAGGAACCTGTTGCACCGGTGATTCGTCCAGCAACACCGGTGATAGAAACACCAGTGGTAGAGGCACCTGTGATTGAAAATATTGAAGAAAATCGTATACCTGAAGTGGATGCTCCTGTAGAAATTGAAGATGAGCCAACACCACAAGCTGGTTTAAAAGGACATTGGGCACTAGTTAATTTATTAGCTATGTTAGTGACAATGGTTTTAAGTATTCTTTTGCTTCTTACAAAGAAACAAGATCAAAAAGGACATGCTTGGAACTTAGGCGCTAAGATCTTTGGTTTAGGGGTAGCGTTAGCTTCGTTGATTGTCTTTGTTCTTACAGAAAGCATGGCTTATCCTATGGTCATGATAGATCAATGGACGGCAATCATGTTGCTGATGTTGATGGTCAATGTTATTCTTTTGATCTTAAGTTATAAAAAAGATTCTGGTACAAAAGATAACGCTATACCTGTTGTGAATGAATAATTTAAAAGATTTCATGAGAATTCATGGAATCTTTTTTTCATAGGATAAGTGGATGGACTGTGGTATAATAAATACGGTGATAAAAATGGAAAAGAAAAGAATTGTATTTATGGGAACGGCTTCCTTTTCTGAAGCAGTTCTTAAAATGTTAATTGAAGAAGGATATGATGTCGTGGGCGTCGTGAGTCAACCTGATCGCTATGTAGGAAGAAAAAAAGTATTGACTTACCCATTAGTCAAAACCCTTGCTTTACAACATCATATTCCAGTGTTTCAGCCTGTTAAGATTAGATCAGACTATGCTTTGATTGAATCTTGGAAACCGGATATCATTGTGACAGCTGCTTATGGACAAATTATTCCTAAAGCATTGTTAGATTTGCCGCCTTTGGGATGTATCAATGTACATGCGTCTTTATTACCTTTATTAAGAGGTGGGGCTCCGGTTCATAAAGCTATCATCGAAGATCATTCACAAACAGGAGTGACGATCATGTATATGGCAGAAAAAATGGATGCTGGAGATATGATTTCTCAGCGTGCTATCACCATTGAGCCAAGAGAAACCATGGGAGAGCTTTATGAACGTTTAACAATTTTAGGGGCTTCTTTGTTGAAGGATACGCTACCTTCTATTTTAAATGGAACTTCTTCTCGTCAATCTCAAGATGAAAGTCTTGTGACTTTCGCTAAGACCATTTCAAGAGAAGAAGAAAGGATTGATTGGCATCTTAGTGCTAGACAAGTAGATTGTTTAGTTCGCGGCTTGAATCCAGCGCCAGCCAGTTATACCCTTTATCAGGGAAAAACAATCAAAATTTATGCTGGTCAAGAAGAAAACCATGATAGTTCTAGTTTACCGGGAACGATTTTATCTATAGATAAACAGGGCATTTTAGTTCAATGCGGTGATCATCGAGCTTATCGTGTGACAGAATTACAAGTTGAGGGTAAAAAAAGAATGTTGGTGAAAGATTATTTAAATGGACATTCTATTTTTGAAATTCATACGTGTTTTGATGTGCTTTAAGTGATGCCTTGAGGCATGACTTTTTTATAAAAAAGATAAAATAACGATATACGAATAAAAAAGGATGATATAGCTTTAAAATAGGTTCATCGATTGCTAGATCCTTCATTTTAGGTTATCATAAAATGGAAAATAGAAGGAGATAGAAATATGGAAATACAAAGTTGGTTAAATCATTATGTAGAGATGATCTTAAAGAATTTTGAAGGTAGAATTGTGACTATTGGCATACAAGGAAGCTATGCTCGTGAAGAAGCCACTGCAAATAGTGATATTGATGTTGTCGTTATTTTTGATCATTTAAGTCAAGAAGATTTAAAGAAATATGATCAAGTCATTTCTAAAATGCCTTATAGAGAGAAAATTTGTGGTTTTTTATCTGGAAAAGATGAACTGATCTGTTG
>CANPGX010000098.1 GCA_947573745.1 uncultured Erysipelotrichaceae bacterium
CATATAGTAAAAAAGGTGATCAAATTGTTCAATTGAACTATACAGCTATTGATCAAGGTAAAGATGCGATTGTAGAAGTCACTGTTGATCCTGCATGGAAAGATTTAACAGTAACTAGTACACGTCATCGTGTAGGGGATGATCACTTTGATAATTTCGTGAGTGTTATCAACAGCCTAGATGGTTATGATCTTCCTGTTTCTAGCTTCTTAGATAAACTTGATGGAAGCATGGAAAGCGGTGTTGCTATTAAAGAAAAACGTGCTATTGCTATTGAAGTACCTAGATGGAATAAAGATAACTGTATCCAATGTAATAATTGTGTTATGGTATGTCCTCATGCCACTGTACGTGCTTTCTTATTAGATGAAAATGAAGTTGCTAATGCACCAGAAGATATCAGCCAAGATGTTTTAAAACCTTTAGGTAGAGGTGTAGAAGGCTTAGTATATCGTGTTCAAGTTTCTCCTGATAGTTGCGTAGGCTGTGGATTATGTGTTTCTGAATGTCCAGGTAAGGGCGGCCAAAAAGCATTAGAAATGGTTCCTGTTAAGGAAGAATTAGATCATGCTGCTTTAGCAGATTATATGTACTCTAAAGTTACTTATAAAGATGATAAATATCCAACAACGATGGTTAAAGGTGTTGGATTCATGAGACCATACTTTGAAGTATCTGGTGCTTGTGGTGGATGTGGTGAAACTCCATACTATCGTTTAGCATCTCAATTATTTGGTAAAGATATGATGATTGCTAATGCTACTGGATGTAGTTCTATTTATAGTGGTTCTACACCATCAACACCTTGTACTGTAGATGAAAATGGTCAAGGACCTGCATGGGCTAACTCATTATTTGAAGATAATGCTGAATATGGCTTTGGTATGAAATTAGCTCAAAATTATAAAGCTAAACACTTATTAGAAACGATCATGGCTCATAAAGATGATTGTGAACCTGAATTAAAAGAAGTCTTAGAAAAATATATTGAAGTTAAAGGTCATCGTGAAGAAGAACGTGCTATCGTTGATCAAATGGTATCTTTAATCAAAGCTTCTAAAAACGAAGGAATTAAAGCAGTTCTTGAACAAGAATCTGATTTAGTAACAAAATCTCAATGGATCATCGGTGGAGATGGATGGGCATATGATATTGGTTATGGTGGTGTAGATCATGTTCTTGCTAATAATCAAAATGTCAATATCTTAGTGTTAGATACTGAGGTTTATTCTAATACGGGTGGTCAATCTTCTAAATCTTCACAAGCTGGTTCAATTGATAAATTTACAGCAAGTGGTAAAGCTGTCGCTAAGAAAGATTTAGCTCAGATTGCTATGGCTTATGGACATGTTTATGTTGCTCAAGTAGCTATGGGTGCTAATCCAATGCAAACAATCAAAGCATTCAAAGAAGCTGAAAGTTATGATGGACCATCATTAATTATTGCTTATTCTCCATGTGCTGAACATGGTATTAAGGGTGGTTTAGCTAATCATCAAGCTCAACAACGTAAAGCTGTCGCTTGTGGATACTTCAATTTATTAAGATATGATCCAAGACTTGAAGCAGAAGGTAAGAATCCATTACAAATTGATTCTAAGACACCAAATTTCGATGATTTCAAAGATTTCTTGTTATCAGAAAACCGTTTTGCACAATTGCAAAAAGTTAACCCTGAACATGCTGATGAGTTAATGGAAAAATGTAAACAAGATGCTATGAAACGTCGTGCTCGTCTTGAAAGAATGCAATAAATAGAAATTAGAGATTCTCATTAAGAGAGTCTCTTTTTTATACATTACCAAGGTACCTTGACATTATTGAACATAAAATGTTAAAATATGCCATATCGTTAAGAGGTGATAAAATGACTGAAGATTTACAATTAATGAAAAAGCTATCTGAATGTGGTCATATTCTCCATCATCGTCGCTGTCTCAATCAGTCACAAAATCAAATTTTGTTACTTTTGTATCAATATGGTTCTATGAGTCAAAGCCAACTTATGGAAATGATGCATATTCAATCTGGAAGTTTAAGTGAATTGGTGAGTAAAGTTGAACGTGCTGGTTATATTCAACGAAATCGATGTGAGCATGATTGCAGAAATTTTGAAATATCTCTTACTGATACTGGGGAAAAACAGGCTGTCCGTTTTGAAGAACATCAACAATGGATGGCACAATGTATGTTTGAAAAATTAGATCTTCAACAGAAAAAATTTTTATATGATATGTTGGAAGATCTATTAGAAGAATGGAAGGATCTGAAACCTTGTCATTCTTGTAAGGGGGAATGGGAAAATGCTTAAAAAATTTATTCATTATTATAAGCCACATAAAAAAATATTTATTTTAGATATGCTGGCTTCCTTTTTTGTATCACTGATAGGGATTGTTTATCCAATCATTACAAGAAACATGTTGAATGATTGGATACCCAATCGTCGTTATCAATTACTTATTTTCTTTGGAATAACGTTATTATTATTGTATGTCTTACGTATGTTGTTAAGGTTTTTTATTCAATATCAAGGTCATATGATGGGAGTCAAGATGCAGGCTCAAATGCGTAGCGATATGTTCAATCATTTGGAAACTTTACCTTATAGTTTTTATGATGATCATGAAACTGGAAAAATAATGTCTAGAATGACGAATGATTTAATGGATATTAGTGAATTAGCCCATCATGGTCCTGAAAATATCATCATTAGTACAATTTCGATCTTAACATCCTTTGTTTATTTATCAATGATTAATGTATGGCTAACGCTCATTATTTTTGCTTGTATACCCCTTTTAGGGATTGTTTCTTTCTTTATGAAAAATAAGATGCGTGATGCTTTTTTAAGAAGTCGTCAATCTGTAGCACAAATTAATGCTGCTTTAGAAAGTAGCATTTCAGGTATCCGTGTAACAAAAGCTTTTACAAATGCTAAAAAAGAAGAAGAAAAGTTTGAAAAAGGAAATCGGCGTTTTGTTAAAGCGAGAAAAGACGCTTATAAAGCTATGGGTCAATTTCAATCTAGTACAGCTTTTATCACAGATATTTTTAATGTCATTGTATTAATGGCTGGAGGTATATTTTTATATCACGGTTATATCAATTTTGCTGATTATTCAGCATTCATCGTTTCTGTTAATTTATTTTTAACACCTGTTACTACATTGATTAATTTTATGGAACAATACCAAAATGGTGTAACTGGTTTTGAACGTCGAACCAGAAAGAGATGCGATAGATGCGATAGATATTGATCGTATTGAAGGAAATATTGAATTTAAAGATGTTACATATAGTTATGATCATGAACAATGTGTTTTAGATCATATTGACTTAAGCATTAAGCAAGGACAAACATTTGCACTTGTTGGTCCAAGTGGTGGTGGTAAAACAACCATATGTCATCTTATTCCTAATTTTTATGAAATCAATCAAGGTCAAATTTTCATCGATGAAATAGATATACGCCATATAAAACGTGATTCTTTAAGAAGAAATATAGGTATTGTACAACAAGATATTTATTTATTTAATGCTAGTATTAAAGAGAATATTCTTTATGGTCGTTTAGATGCCAGTGATGAAGAAGTGATAGAAGCTGCCAAACGTGCGAATATCCATGATTATATCATGACGCTTGAACACGGTTATGATACACAAATTGGAGAACGTGGTGTAAGATTATCGGGTGGACAAAAACAGCGTTTAAGTATAGCCCGTGTCTTTTTAAAGAATCCGCCTATCCTTATTTTAGATGAAGCCACAAGTGCTCTTGATAACACAACAGAAATTTTAATACAACAAGCTTTAGATGAATTATGTAAAGGACGTACAACATTAGTCGTTGCACATCGTTTATCGACAATCAAAAATGCAGATGAAATTGCTGTTGTTTCTCAAGGACGTATCATTGAACAGGGGAATCACATTCAATTAATGGCTAAAGATGGTTTATATGCTAGTTTATATCGTCTCCAATTTAGAGAAAATTAAATCATAGAAACATAAGAATTGTTTTAAACCTTAGAACAATTCTTATTTTACTTTAAAATTCCATATAAATGTAGTAAACTATACATTGGTGATAACTATGAAAATTTTACTTTATGTCGAAAATGAAAAAGCTATTAAAAAGTCTGGTATTGGAAAGGCTTATGCACACCAACAACGCGCATTATCTTTAAATGATATTGAATATACAACCGATCATCATTGTAAAGATTATGATATCATTCACATCAATACAACTTTTTTTAACAGTTATAGAATGGCTAAAAAAGCAAAACGAATGCACAAAAAGATAGTCTATCATGCTCATAGTACAGAAGAAGATTTTAAAAATTCATTTATGTTTTCTAATCTTTTGGCACCACTTTATAAAAAATGGCTGATTCATCTTTATAATATGGGAGATGTCATTATCACACCCACACCTTATTCTAAGTCTCTTTTAGAAGGCTATGGGATTAAAAAAAGAATTTATGCTGTTTCTAATGGTATTGATATAGATCAATTCTATGGTAGTCCTGAAAGAGAAACAGCCTTTCGCCAATATTTTCATCTAAAGGAAAATGATAAAACAGTCATTTCTGTAGGTTGGTTATTTGAAAGAAAAGGGTTTGATACGTTTTGTGAAGTAGCAAGTTATTTTCCAGATGTTAAATTTATTTGGTTTGGCGATAAGAATCTATCTGCACCTACCAAAAAAATACGTAAATTATACACTCATCATCCGGATAATGTGATTTTACCTGGATATGTGAGTGGTGATGTCATCAAAGGTGCTTATGCTCACGCCGATTTATTTTTCTTTCCTTCTAGAGAAGAAACGGAAGGAATTGTTGTATTAGAAGCATTAGCATCTAAAATCAATGTTTTAGTAAGAGATATCCCTGTTTATCATGGTTGGCTTTGTCATGAAAAAAATTGTTATATGGCTAAGACAAATCA
>CANPGX010000099.1 GCA_947573745.1 uncultured Erysipelotrichaceae bacterium
GTCTTCATATGATCAGAAGAAAAAAAGAAGAACTTTAAGCTTAATGCTTGAAGTTTTTTTGTTTCCTATTTTTCAGGAAAGACATCTTATGATATTTATAATATTTTTATTTTTAAAATGTAAAAAATATCAATATATGTAATATAAGATAGAGGATATCTAACTTTGTAAAAATGGTTAGAAAAGTTTTTAATTCATAGGATAAAAAAAGAGAGTTTCGTTAATAATTTAAAAGGCTTCACATAAAATGAAAAAGAGAGTGGGTGTCAATATGTTAACGAAATTTAGTGAGAAGGCACAAAAGGCTATTGTGATTGCTGAAAGTATTGCTTTTGATTTAGGACATGAAAATGTAGGCAGTGAACATCTTTTTTTATCTTTACTCAAAATGCAAGATATTAAATTAAAAAAAGCATTAGAGGCGTATGGTGTCAGTGAAATTGTGATTTATGACGATCTTATTCGCTTATTTGGTAAAAAAGATAATCAGCCATTTTATATGGAATACACACATGTTGTTAAGAAAATTTTAGAATCAGCGATTAGAGAGTCGCGCTATCGCAAAGAAACAAAAGTAAGTATTGATGCATTATCTTTAGCTCTATTAAAAAGTGAGGAGAGCGTCGCTATAGAGCTATTAAATAAATATCATGTAGATATAGATAGTTTGATTCATGAACTACAAGAGGCTTTGGTGTCAACCAGTGAATTGGATCATGAGGCTTGTTTGGTGAATTTAAATCAAAAAGTTGAAAAGCAACAAAAAAAGGTCATAGGCAGGGAAAAAGAATTAAAACAACTTCTAAGTATTCTTTCCAGAAAAGAAAAAAATAATGCTTTGATTATTGGATTAGCTGGTGTAGGGAAAACAGCTCTGGTAGAAAAATTAGCGCTTGCGATTAATGAAAAAAAAGTTCCAGAGGGATTAAAAAATAAGGTGATTTATGAGTTGGATCTAGCCAGTATTGTAGCGGGAACAAAATATCGTGGTGAATTTGAAGAGAAATTAAAGAAGATCGTGCATAAAATTCATGAACATCAGGAAGCGATTATTTTTATTGACGAAATTCATAATGTGATTGGCGCAGGAGGAGCGGAAGGTGCTATTGATGCCTCTAATATTTTAAAGCCTTATCTTGCAAGAAAAGAAATCACGTGTATCGGTGCTACGACATTGGAGGAATATTATCAATATTTTGAAAAAGATCATGCAATGAATAGACGATTTGGAAAAATTATGATGACAGAAAACACATTAGATGAAAGCAGAGAAATTTTAATGGGTTTAAAAGATCAATATATGCAATATCATCAACTTGTGATTACAAATGATCATATAGAAACGATTCTTCAAGATTGTCATCGTTATTTAAAGGATAAGGTTTTTCCTGACAAAGCCATAGATGTTCTAGATTTAGCTTGTGTTAAGGCTAAATTTAAAAAACACAAGAAACTTTCCAAAGCATGTATTCATGAAGTGGTAGAAGATATCAGTGGTATGAAAATCAATGATCACTTACAAATAACATTCCTAGAGCAACTCAATCATGAGATTGTAGGACAGGAAAAGGCTTTAAAACAATTAGTGGATCATTTAGAAAGTACGCGTTTCGATATCGAAAATGAACATCGACCACAGGGTATTTACTTATTTGTGGGCGGTAGTGGTGTAGGTAAAACAGAAACAGCTAAATTATTGGCCCAATATTTAAATAAGCATCTTATACGTTTAGATATGAGTGAGTTTAAGGAACCATCGAGCCTTTCAAAGATCTTAGGATCTTCACCAGGATATGTAGGTTATCAAGAAGCTAATCATCTATATCAAGAACTTCATCAATATAGTCATAGCCTAATTCTATTAGATGAAGTAGAGAAGGCACATTTGGATGTTCTTAATTTATTCTTACAAATTTTTGATGAAGGTACAATTAAAGATAGTCATCAAAGAGTTATTAATTTTCAAAATTCTATTTTTGTCATGACAAGTAATGCTTTTATGAATCAAATGCATCCAGTGGGGTTTAAGAAGCAGAAGAAACATTATTCACTAGAATCTTTTTTTTCTAAAGAATTTCTTAATAGAATCGATGAGATTATTTATTTTGAGCCTATTGACGAAACTAATGCTAAGAAGATCATTAGAAAAGAGTTGGAAAAATATCATCTTAAATACCAAGGATGGTTATTTAAAGATGAAGATATTGAGAAGATTTATAGAAATTCCTCATACCAAGATGGTGTAAGACAAATTAAAAGAGATGTTAAGAAATATGTTTTTTCACAATTAAAAGATGTCTACAAAGATAAGGTATAGCCTTGTCTTTTTTAGTGGTTGATAAGTAATGCTTGAAAACGATTACTCAATTTTGTATAATTAATGAATAGAAGTCTTATGTAAGAGGAATGAAGGAGAAATAAAATGAAATGTGAAAAATGTGGTGCAAAAATTCCTGATGACAGTGTCTTTTGTACAGAATGTGGAGCACAATTAACAGAAGCTTCTTTTGCAACAAAAAAGAATTTTAGAAAGGTAGATGCCAGTCAATTTGAACAGGTTAAAACTATTTGGCCTACTTTATCATTTGTGCTTTGGGCTCTAACAACCGTTATTTTTAATGTTGCAATACCAATTCTGTTTAATATGTTCCATTGGCCATATATGTGGTCTTATTATGTTTGTATTGTACTATATGTTGTCGTTATTGGATTAGGTGCACGTGGTTATATCGAAGATCGTCGTTTATTGAAGCAAAATAAAACAGCTAAAGGGAACACGATTTGTTTTTCAATGATGATATTTAGTGTTTATCTGATCATTCAAACAATTCAATATATTATGAAGGGATAGTGTGATCTATGTATTGTCGAGTTTGTGGTGCAGAAATTGCGGATAATTCAAAGTTTTGTAGTGAATGTGGGGCTAATTTAACTATTGATCATCGTGATACTGAAGAGGTTGTTGAACAACCGCCAGTCATTGAAGAAAAACCTAGGTTGACAAAAGAAGAAAGAGCGCAACTTAGAAAAAAGAAAGCTGAAAATACAAAGAAACTATTAGAAGAGGATCAACATAAAAGAGAAAAAATTAAAATTCTTAAGCAAGAGAATGAAAATAAATATGCTATGATGGGATTTGTTCTATCATCTATCTCAATGGCTTTAATTTTTATTCCTATTGGTATTGAATATATTTTGTCTTGGTGGTATTCAGCACTTGTAATGATTATTGGTGTTTATGCATTGTATTATGCTAAAAAGGCAAGAACTATTAATGATGGTCTTTTTAAACAATATCGTATTAAAGTACATCCAAAGTTAGTGACATGTAGTTTTGTTTTCTGTTTTATTTCAGTATTTGTAGCATTTTACTTATTTATTGGTGTTGTATTTTAGAGTGGAGGATAAGAGATGTATTGTAGAAAATGTGGTGCCTTAATACCTAAGGGATCAACGTATTGTGATGAATGTGGAACTTCAACAGATCCAAAAAGAGATAAAGAATTATTAAAACAAAAAGAAATTGAACGTTATCAAAAAGAACAGAAAAGGAAAAAAGAAAAGAAACAAGAATATCATAATAATCCAGCAGTCATAGGCTTTTTAATTGCTTTGACTTCCTTTGTTTTGGCTTGTGCTCCAGCAGGTAGAGAAACACAAAAAACTTGGTGGTATTTAGGCCTTGTGATTATCACTGCTGTGGCAAGTATTTATTTTGCTTTGCAAGGCAAAAAAATTAATGATGCCTTAGATCGTCGTTATCGTATTCAGATTCATCCACGTTTAATTCAATTTACTTATTTTTTAGGTGGATTAGTGATTTTTATGTGGTTTGTTGTCATGTATCAATTATTGACACATCAATTGTAAGAAGCAAAGAAAATCTCTTTGCTTTTTTGTATGCAATAAAACCCACAGATAGTCTGTGGGTCAATAAAAAGCTTTAGTGAAGCGATCATGAAAAAAAACTCCTGTATAATAGAATTGCGACCTGAGAAACTGCAAGATAAGAACAGTAGGAAAATCAAATGAATGAAAGAAATCAAACAAATGACTTACATAGTTTATCAATACGAAATGGAGTTGTGAATATCATGTGGTATTAACAATAGTATATTGGATGACACAAATCCAGTGATATACCGAAAGGGAAACTTGAATTTACTGTATCGTGAAATATGTGATTGAGATCGCTATAGCATTCACACCAAAGTATAAATGAAAAATGACCTGTAATCAACTAAGAAAAGATATAGGAGAAATATTAAAAACGTTATGTCGATATCAAGGAGTAGAGATCATAGAAGGACACTTAATGGAAGATTATGTTCACATGTTAGTGATGATACCACCAAAGAAAAGTGTATCAGCGTTTATGGGATATCTGAAAGGCAAGTCGGTATTAATGATATTTGAAAAATACGCGAACTTAAAATATAAATATGAGAATAGACATTTTTGGACAGAAGGATATGATGTGAGCACAGTAGGACTGAATGATGCGACGGTCACTAAATATATAAGAGAACAGGAGCAATATGATATCATGATGGATAAATTAAGTGTGAAAGAGTATAAGGATTCATTTGGAGGAAAGGAAGAAAAGAGAAATAAAAACGATGGCTTTAGGTGCGAGCAAGTATCATAGGCTTATAGTTACAGAGAAACCTACGCTTTTAGGTGTGATTTTAGTCGATGAGACTATTTATATAAAGAAATCATAGTGTTCATAAATTCATTATATGATTTTGCATTAACAAGAAGATCTAAGTTAGAATTGTCGCTATAAATTTGCGCTAGAAATGAAAAAATATCAGAAAAATTAGAGAAATCTTTTTTATTTATACAAACCATAAAAATAATTTTTACAAAAGATTTTTCCCAAAGAATAGGCTTTT
>CANPGX010000100.1 GCA_947573745.1 uncultured Erysipelotrichaceae bacterium
AGAGTTATCTTCTAGACAAATGGAACAATTTGAAATGTATTATCAATTGCTGGTTGAATGGAATGAAAAGATGAATTTAACAGCGATTACGCAGCGAGAAGAAGTTTATTTGAAACACTTTTATGATTCTTTAACCTTATCTTTTGATATGCCTTTAAAAGACCAAAGTATCTGTGATGTGGGAGCAGGAGCAGGATTTCCTTCTATTCCATTAAAAATTGTTTATCCTGATTTGAAAGTGACCATTGTTGATTCTCTCAATAAGCGTATTGTTTTTCTTCAACATCTTGTCAAACAACTAGGATTAAATGAAGTTTCTTTATTTGCTTGTCGGGCAGAAGATTTTGCTTTGACGCACCGAGAGAGTTTTGATATTGTCAGTGCCAGAGCTGTGGCAAGACTGAATATTCTTGATGAACTTTGTCTACCTCTTGTGAAAGAACAAGGCTGGTTTGTCGCTTTGAAAGGAAAAAAAGCTGATGAAGAACTCAAAGAAGCTCAACGAGGAGTGAGTCTTTTAGGAGGAAAAGTAGAAAAAACAGTATCCTTTTATCTACAAGACCATGATGATGAAAGACACAATATCTATATCCATAAAGTGAAGAAGACCCCTTCTTTATATCCAAGACGATATGCATTGATAAAGAAAAATCCATTATAAGGAGGACTTATGACAAAACAATTACAAATGATTCCTATGCATCAACTTCAAGTAAGTTCATATCAGCCGAGAACATTTTTTGATGAAACAGCACTTCAGGAACTAGCAACGTCTATTCAAGAAAATGGTTTGATTCAACCTATTGTTGTTCGTCCTTACCAAGATGGTTATCAAATTGTTGCTGGGGAAAGACGTTATCGTGCATGCCAATTATTACAATTAGAAAGTGTTCCTTGCATCGTAGAATCTTATAACGATATAGAAAAAGCTAAAGTATCCATGATTGAAAATATTCAACGTGAAAACCTGACACCTATTGAAGAAGCTAAAGCCTATGATGTGTTGCTTAAGGAGTATCACTTAACACAAAGTGAATTGGCGAAACAAGTAGGAAAACAACAATCGACGATCGCTAATAAACTCAGATTATTAAATTTGGATATATCAATACAAGAAGCTTTAAAACGGCGTGAGATTACAGAACGTCATGCAAGAGCATTGCTTTCGATAGAGCCACAATCACAAAAAAAGATGTTACAACAGATTGTACAAAAAGAGCTCAATGTCAAACAAACGGAGGAACTGGTTAAAAAATCAAGGACGACCAAAATAAAGCCATCAAAAGCCAACATCAAGGGAATGACAAAACAGCTTAAGATTGCGATTAATACGCTACATCAAGCATTAGATATGATCCAACGTGCCGGAATTCAAGCGAACATAGCTGAAAACGAGTATGAAGATGAGTATGTGGTAACGATTAAAATGAAGAAATAAATATGAAAACGCCTTATTTTATTATTTTTATAAGGCGTTTTTATGTTCTATTGAGTTTGTATTGAAAACGCTTTTAATATAGTGTATATTGAAATTGACATAAGAGCAAACAGATGATTTATATAAAGATAAAACGGGAGAATGTTTTTCCTTTAACTCGGAGGGAACCTATGGATCAAAAGAAAATATATGTACTGGTTTTGTTGGTCGTCATCGTCACTTTATTGATTAAAAAGATACCTAAAATATTAAAATGGGTGATCGTTGTTGGAGCATTGATTTATTTTGTGATGACAATACAGATAGATGACGTTAAACATGAAAAATTTATGATGAGTATATCCGATCTTCGAGAGGTCTTACAGGATCCTTATTATGACTTTTATCATTTGGATGGCTATTTATATCATGAAGAAAAAATGTTGATGAGTGAAACGCAGGCTATATGCGCTTATGAAGAGGAAGATGGTTATTTTATGGCGATGGAAGAAAGATACTTGTTTCGTGCTAAGTACCGATTGGAAATACATGTCATCGCCCATGATCCTAGAAATGATTTAAAAGATGTTTTTGAGGAGGTTGTTTTGACCCCTCAACAACATGTCGTTGAAACAGGCAATTTATTTGATACAAAGATGTATGTTTTTAGTTATCAATCGTATTATGTTTGGATAGAGGCTAGATTAGATTCAGGTTTTATAACAGGAGATCAATTTGATGAAGCTATTTTAGCGATGATTGATGATTTTTATCAAGTGAACGAAGAAAGATAGAAAAAATTTCTATCTTTTCTTTAGTTTATATATACGAACATAGTTCGCTATGATAGAATAAATGCGAGGTGATGCTATGAAATTAAATAGAACAGCATTAAGGACCATTGATATTTTAGAGTATGTCTCAAAACATAAACAAGGATGTACATTACAAGAAATTATGGTTGACATGAACTTACCTAAATCCAGTGCATTCGATATTGTTAAGACGTTAGTCTATAAAGCTATGTTGGTAGAAGATGTCAGCTCTGGAAAGTTACGTTATAAGACAGGCGTGCATAGTTTTATTTTAGGAAGTAGTTATGTGGAAAATTTAGATGTGATTCAGATGGCTAAATCTTATTTAGAATCTTTAGCTGAACAATTGGGTAAAACAACCTTTATAGCAACATTAGAAGAAGCTGAAGTGGTTTATCTTTATAAATGTGAATCAAAGAAGAGTGTGATTACGACTGCTAATATTGGATCGAGAAAATCCATTCATTGCACAGCTTTGGGAAAAGTTCTTTTGGCTTTTGAGAAGGATGAGCAACAAGTGACTCACGTTCTTGATCAAACCGATTTTGTTGCTTTGACACCTTATACATTGACATCTAAACAAGCTTATTTAGAAGCATTGAAAAAAGTGAGAGAACAAGGCTATGCTTTAGATATTAGGGAAGATGCACTACATCAAATGTGTGTTGCAGCCCCTATTTTTGATCATCAAGGGAGTATACAAGCGGCGATGAGTTGTGTGGGATTATATGAAGAAGATGTAGATATAAGATCTTTGAGCAATCAAGTTCGTGAAGTAGCCATGAATATTTCTAAAACATTAGGATATAGAGGAGAAACAATGATATGAAGATGACTTTTCGTTGGTATGGAAAAGAAGATCCTGTGACATTAGAACATATTAGGCAGATTCCTAATATGGATGGTATTGTCAGTGCCATTTATGATATTCCAGTTGGGCAAGTATGGCCTATAGAACGGATTCAAGCTTTAAAGAATGAAGTACAACAACATCATCTTAAGCTAGAAGTCATTGAGAGTGTTCCTGTTCATGAAGATATTAAATTAAGACGAGGACAGTATCAGACTTATATTGAAAACTATAAACAAACATTGATTAATTTATCAAAGTGTGGCATTCGTTGTGTATGTTATAATTTTATGCCTGTTTTTGATTGGACACGCTCTACTTTAAATTATCCATTATCTGATGGATCCCATGCTTTGGCTTATGAAAAAGATAAAATAGCTTTACTTGATCCAACAAAATTAACCTTGCCAGGGTGGGATAGTTCTTATTCGGTAGAAGAAGTAGAATCATTGATCAAAGCTTATCAAGATTTAGGAGAAGAAGGGTTATGGCAGAATTTAAAGGCTTTTATTCAAGAAATTATGCCCATAGCGAGTCAGGTAGATATTTGCATGGCCATTCATCCAGATGATCCACCTTGGCCTATCTTTGGTATACCACGTATTATCACGGGTGAAAAAAATTTAGATCGCTTTTTAAGTTTATATGATGACTTACATCATGGATTGACTTTATGTAGTGGCTCATTAGGGTGTACAAAAGATAATGATATCCCTTATTTGATTCGTAAATATGGTGCTATGGGACGTATCCATTTTGCTCATATACGTAATGTCAAGATTCGTGAAGATGGTTCTTTTGAGGAATCAGCTCATTATTCAACATGTGGTTCATTGGATATGGTAGACATCATGAAAGCCTATCATGATGTTGGTTTTGAAGGATATGTCAGACCGGATCATGGAAGGATGATTTGGGAAGAAACCGGAAAACCAGGATATGGGCTTTATGATCGTGCCTTAGGAGTGATGTATCTAAGTGGTATTGAAGAAACTTTAAAAAAGGGAGTTAAATAAAATGAAACAAAACATACATCTACCACAAAATTTTTTCTTAGGTGCAGCCGCGTCTTCATGGCAAACTGAGGGATGGCAAGGGAAAAAAGAAACGCAGGATTCGTATATTGATTTATGGTATAAGAAAAATAAAGAAGTATGGCATCAAGGTTATGGCCCTGCTATAGCGACAAATTATATTGAACGATATCATGAAGATATCTCTTATATGAAAGATGTCGGGTTGATGTGTTACCGTACATCTTTGAATTGGTCTCGCTTTTTATTAGATTATGAAAAGGTCACTGTTGATGAGGATTATGCACAATATTTTGATAAGATGTTAGATGATTTGATCAATCAGGGCATTGAACCGATGGTATGTTTGGAACATTATGAAATACCTGGTGTATTATTTGAAAAATATGATGGTTGGGGTTCAAGATATACAGTAGATTGTTTTGTGAAATATGCGATAGAAGCTTTTAAACGTTATGGTCATAAAGTCAAATATTGGTTTGCTTTTAATGAACCTGTTGTGGTACAGACCCGCATTCATTTGGATGCCTTACGTTATCCTTTTAAACAAGACTCTAAAGCATGGATGCACTGGAATTATCATAAAGTTTTAGCTACAGCTATGACTAAAAAAGCTTATGGACCTTATCGTATAGAGGGCAGTCGATTTGGCTCTATTATCAATGTAGAAATGGTCTACCCTAGAGGTGAGTCTTCTTTTGATATGGAAGCGGCCAATATGTATGATTTATTTTATAACCGTATTTTCTTAGATCCTTGTCTTAAAGGA
>CANPGX010000101.1 GCA_947573745.1 uncultured Erysipelotrichaceae bacterium
ACCAAAGATCGTTCCGGATTCAGTAACACCTAAATGAAGAGGATAGTCAAAGAGTTTACTCGCTTCTTCATAAGCTTCGATGGTTAATAGTGTTGAAGAAGACTTTAAAGAAAGGCAAATATCATAAAAGTCCAAGGATTCTAAGATATCTACATGTCGTTTAGCACTTTCAACCATTGCTTTGGCTGTAGGTTGCCCATATTTTTCGAGGAGATCTTTCTCTAAAGAACCAGAGTTGATACCAATACGAATAGGGATTTTTTTAGCTTTACAAGCATCAACGACCTTTTTAATCTTATCGATAGAACCAATATTTCCTGGATTGATACGGATTTTATCAATACCACTTTCAATCGCAATGAGGGCTAAGCGATAATCAAAGTGAATATCTGCCACCAAAGGAATATGACAATGACTTTTGATTTCTTTAATCGCTCTAGCGTCCCCTTCATCGAAAACAGCCATACGAACAATTTGGCAACCAGCTTGTTCTAGTGCATGGATTTGTTTTAATGTTGCTTCGATATTTTTGGTTTTGGTATTGGTCATCGATTGAATAACAATGTCATGTTGTCCACCGATAGGAACATGACCGACATGAATCACACGGGTATTTTTTCGTTGCATAATTTTTCTCCTAAACTTCTTTCATCATATCTTCTAATTGAGAAAGGGTTGTTTCAAAATAATGATAAGCATCTTGATAAAGTTGATCATCTAAAGGATCAACACCAGCTTTTTTGAGTAAATCAAGATTAGACATACTGCCTCCGGATTTTAAGAAAGATAAATAACGATCAATTTGTTGTTGATCTTTTTTTAAGATACGCTCAGCCAAAGCTAAAGCGATAGTCATTCCTAAGGTGTATTTGTAAACATAGTAGTTATAGTAGAAATGTGGCACATAATAACAACTACATCCAACATAAGGACTCATTTTGACATCTGGACCATAATAATCTTGATTGAGTTTTAGATAAAGATCAGTGATGATCTTACTAGACATAGGTTGGTTCTTTTCTGCCATAGTATGAAGTCGATATTCAAAGTCTGCAAACATCGGTTGTCTAAAGATCAATCCAACACATTCCTCTAGCAATGTATAAAGTAAATAAGCTTTTTCTTGCTTACTTGAAGCATGGTCTAACATATATTGCATTAAAAGTAATTCATTGAGTGTAGAAGGAACTTCTGCCACAAAGATACGATAAGAGGCATTATGAGGTGCTTGATAAGCATTAGATAAATACGTATGCACACTATGCCCTAATTCATGGATCAGTGTTGATAATGAATGATAATCACCAATAAAATTAGTCAAGATATAAGGAACGCTGTCATAGCATCCACTAGAGTAAGCACCATCGCGTTTGCCAACACATGGATAATAATCGATCCAACGTTCATTTTTAGCTTTTTGGATAATGTTGACGTATTCTGAACCAAATACTTCAACCGTTTTTAAGATGATATCAAAACATTCATCAATAGTGTAATGATGTTCTTTTTCTTTCACCAAAGGAACACTCAGATCATAATTATACATATTCTCTAATTGTAAATATTTTTTCTTGAATGCATTATAACGATGAAATAAAGGTCTGTATTGTCTATTGGCCATATCAAGAATCTTAAAGAAAAGAGATTCAGGAACATCATCTTGAAATAAGCTAGCTTGTAAAGCATGATCAAAATGACGCATAGAAGCAAAAAAAGCATCTTTTTTCATCGTACTAGATAAGGTTGAAGCAAAAACATTTTCATAGCGTTGATATTCTTTAAAGAAGTGTTCGTAAGCTTCTTTTCTTACACGTGGATCTTCATTTTTTAAAAACTGATTGAGGGTTGCTTGGTTAAGAAATTCCATCTTACCATGGACTTCAACAGGTTCAAATTCTAAACGTAAAGCATCAAAGACATCTTCTCCTGTATTGGCAATTTGATTGACTTTAGCAAGAATGTCTTCCATTTCTTTGGAAAGAATGTGTTCTTTTTGACGAAATAATGTATGCATCTTATATTGATAGTTTTCTAAGTGAGGATCTTTTAAATAGTCTAGAATCATGGTTTCATGATCCATCAGTTCTAATTCTACAAAGGTTAATTTTTCTTGTGCTTGTTGGTAAAGACTCATCACTTGTGCTAACATCGTTTGACCCTGGGCATTATTAGGTTCTACATCACATAATAAATGAGCAAAACAGTAAAGTTTAGATAATAGGCGATCTAATTGTTCATCTTGTCTTAAATAAGATTTAAAATGGTCTAATGTATCGCATAGATGGCCTTGTTGTTGAATGATGGTATTTAAAAGTGTTTGTGCTTGTGTTAGATCTTGTTCAAATTGTTGTGAATTGACATAAAGTAGGGATAGATCCCATGTATCGTTTAAAGCAATATCTTCTCTTTTCATGATGATACCTCCTTTTATTATTGTATCATAAATCATTGAAAATAGTATAAAATAAAAAAAGCAGCTTAGCTGCTTAATTTAAAGTATTGACTAACTTAGATAGACGTGATTTTTGTCTACTAGCATAGTTTCTATGATGAATGCCTTTTGTGATAGAAGCATCTAATTTAGATGAAGCGATGTTATAAGCTTCAGTTGCCTTATCTTTATTACCTTCTTCTACAGCGACTAAAACGTTTTTGATAGCAGTTTTTAAAGAAGATTTAAAAGCATTATTTGCTAGACGTTTTTCATTATCATTTTTATAACGTTTGATTTGTTGTTTCATGTTTGCCATATTTATTCACCTCGCTTTTTATTTTTGCTTAACTATTCTACCAAAAATTGAAAATAAAAGCAATCCTTATCTTGCAATAGATGTACTTTTTTCTATATAAAAGTGGATGAATGTATAAAAATATAAGAAGAACACATGCTAAGATAGGTGATTTTATGGTAAAAAGTTTATTAAGAAGTGATTTAGCAGGAGATTTAATTGATCAGTTAGAAGAAAATAAACATTATACACGCGATGTTCATCATCATGATGGTCTAAAAGAAGAGACCATTGAACTGTTACAGGACTTTGATGATCTAGGAAAGAAAAAAGGCATTTATGTAGAAATTTCTTTTGAAGATATCACACAAAATGATAAACAAGAAACATTGATAATCTCTTTAAAAGATAAAATTTTGACTTATCTTCGTTCTTTTTCATTAAAAGAAGATCCATTGATCCTAGTTTGTGGTTTAGGAAACCCTTATTTGACCAGCGATGCGATTGGTCCAAGGGTCGTTCGTGATTTATGGGTCAGTCATGGTTTAGATAAGTCTTTAAGAGATGCACAAGGATTAAAATATGTCATGGCATTTAGTCCGAATGTTTTAGCTCATACAGGGATGGAATCTAGTGAAGTCATTCAATCGTTGGTAGATCACTATCATGTGGATGTTTTAATCGTCGTGGATGCATTAGCGGCTAAAAATTATACTTCTATCAATCGTGTGATTCAGATGAGTGATGTGGGGATTTATCCTGGCAGTGGTGTGGGAAATCATCGTTTACCGATTACTAAAGAACTTTTAAAGATCCCCGTTTTATGTATCGGTATTCCTACAGTGGTAAGTATTCATAATGTTTTTTTTGATTTATTATCTACTTTAGAGTCTTATTTTGCTTGGATGAAGGCACCAGAAAATAAATTAAAAATAGGTCATGTATCGGCCTATCAAGGAACCCTGTCCGCAGAGGAAAAAACTTATTTATTAGGCGAGGTTGGTCGTTTAGAAATGGAAGAAAAAAGACAGTTGATTGACGAAGTTTTATCACCATTACATCAACATATGATTCTTTGTGATAAGCAAGTTGATCTTTCTTGTGAACTTCTTGCTAAAATTGTATCCAGTAGTTTAAATCGTGCTTTTATGAAAGAGTCATCTTGAAAAAGATGATTTTTTTATATTGTAGGACTAAATTTTTGTTTTTTTGCATAGACATGATTATAAGATAGTAAAGGAGAGTTGTCTATGCTACCATCTAAGATTGCCGTGATTTTTAAAAGTTTTTTAGCCTTAGCCCTTGTTTTTTCATTTCAAATTCTGGATATTTTTAAGGGAAATGATGTTGTCAGTCGTGATCGTGAGATGGCTTATCAAGCATCTTCTAATGACCCACTCGTTCGTGTGAATACGACCAGTAATGGCAAATCTATTTATATTTATAGTACGCATCAGTATGAAAGTTATGCCAGTGAGGATGTCAATCAAGGAGCGCGTTATTTATCGATATTATTGAGTAATATGGGTTATCAAGTGGATTTAGAAACACAAGATTTTGAAGCTTATAAAGCACAAAATGGCTTAGGCTATAATGACTCTTATAAGGTAAGTGCGACATTTTTAACAGAACGTTTGCTTCAACATGGTGGCTATGATTTGATTATTGATTTTCATCGTGATTCCATTCCTAGAAATGCCAGTGTTTTGATTCAGGGCAATCAAAGCTATGCTAAAGTGATGTTTGTGATTGGAAATACATCCAGTCAGGTAGAAAGAACAAGAGAAATTGCTAAACAAATTTCAGCCAACTTAGATCAGCGTGTTTCAGGATTGAGTCGAGGCTTATTTTCTCGTGAATGTGAGTATAATCAGCATATGACAAGAAATATGATTTTAATGGAAATAGGGGGACAAGAAAATACATTCGAAGAAGTAAGAAGAACATTAGATGTCTTAAGCTTAGCGATTGATGACTTCTTACAAAAGGAGGATATATGAAAAATTTACTCTTAGATATCTGCTTAGTTTTTTTAGTGATTTATGTAGGAGATGCTTTATTAAATCATCATTATGTCAGTCAAGTGATGTTTCAACAATCTATCGATCAATTTGAAGAAGATATCCACCAACAAAAAACATTGCAGGATCA
>CANPGX010000102.1 GCA_947573745.1 uncultured Erysipelotrichaceae bacterium
TGAAGAAAAATTATACAATGCTTTATTATCCATGCAGGTAAAAGAGGTTTTAACCTATCCATCTACAGATCCTCATTTATTTGATCATTTAAAACAAAGAACGATGATTTATTTATCGACTTATGATGATGATCATATGAAAGAAAACTATAAAAAATTATTTTCTCATATTCAAGATTTTAAACAAATAAAAGTATGTAATCTTTTGGTGAACTATCTTTTGGAAACCCAACGAAGAGATTTAGAACATCTTCAAGTGATTGAAGAAATTCGTCACGATGGTTATATCAGTATGGATATTTATACAAAGCGAAGTCTAGATCTATTAGAAAGTAGCCGTACACACGATAAATATGGAAGTTTATTATGGTTATTAGATCAAACTAAAAGCGCGATGGGAGCACGCCTTTTAAAACAATGGGTCGATCGACCTTTAGTGGATCAAAAGGCGATTGAAGAACGCTTAGATATCGTAGAGATGTTTTGTGATCACTTTATTCAAAGGGAATCTATCAAAGAAATTTTAAAAGAGGTTTATGATATTGAACGTTTAGCTGGGCGTGTAGCCTATGGGAATGTCAATGCCAGAGATTTAAAATGGATTGCCTCTAGTTTAAAAGTGATTCCAGAATTAAAACAACAACTTTTAAGTTTAAATCATCCTCTAGGTCAAAAACTATATGATCGTTTTGTTGATCTTTCCCATATCGTTGATCGTATCGATCAGGCCATTGTCGATACACCACCGCTTTCTGTCAAAGAAGGAAACATGATCAAAGAAGGCTATAGTCAAGAACTGGATGAATATCGTTATATCAAAGATCATGGTCAAGCGTGGTTAGCTTCTTTTGAACAAAGTGAAAGAGAAAGAACTGGCATTAGGGGATTAAAAGTAGGCTATAATCGTGTCTTTGGTTATTATATTGAAATTACAAAAAGCTATTTAAATCAAGTTAAAGATGAATTCCAATATACACGTAAACAAAGTTTAGCCAATGCCGAGCGTTTCATTACACCAGAACTTAAAGATATGGAAGCAAAAATTTTACATGCGCAAGATAAAATGATGGAACTGGAGTATCATTTGTTTTTAGAGATTCGTGAGTATATTAAAAAAGAAGTTCATCTTATTCAAGAAAATGCGAAGATGATGGCACTTTTAGATGTCTATCAGTCTTTAGCTTGTATCAGCAATGAAAACCGTTATGTACGACCTACTTTTAATCAAAAACATCAGCTGATGATCAAGAATGGGCGTCATTGTGTTATTGAAAAAGTCATGCAACAAACCCATTACATTGAAAATGATACTTATATGGATGAACGCAAGCCTATTTTATTAATTACAGGCCCTAATATGGGTGGAAAAAGTACCTATATGCGTCAAGTGGCACTAATCTGTTTGATGGCCCAAATAGGTTGTTTTGTCAGTGCAGATCAAGCGGATTTGCCTATTTTTGATCAAATTTTCACCCGTATTGGAGCGAGTGACGATTTAGTATCAGGACAATCAACTTTTATGGTAGAAATGCTAGAAGCTAATCAAGCGTTACGTTATGCTACCAAAAATTCTTTGATCTTATTTGATGAAATTGGTCGTGGAACAGCAACTTATGATGGTATGGCGATTGCTCAAGCCATGGTAGAGTATATTGCTTCACATATTGGTTGTATGACATTGTTTTCTACACATTATCATGAATTGACCTTCTTAGAAGATGAGTTTAGTAAGATTCATAATATTCATGCAAGTGTTAAAGAAGAAAAAGATCATGTTGTTTTTCTTTATAAAATGGAAGATGGAAGAAGTCATCGTTCTTATGGTGTGAATGTAGCACGTTTAGCTAAACTCCCAGAACAAGTTTTAGAGCGTGCCCGAATGATTCTAGCATCTTTAGAAACACATTCATTGGATAGAACTCAAAGACCTGTTCAAGAGGAAGTACCTATACAAAAAGAAGTGAGTGAAGTAGAAGCTTATCTTGCTTCCATCGATCCAATGACATTGTCCCCATTAGATGCACTCAGTGTATTGATTGAACTCAAAAAGAGGATCAAGGAGTAATAAAAATGAAGATTAAACAGTTAAGTGAAGATTTAGCGAATAAGATTGCTGCCGGAGAAGTCGTTGAACGTCCGGCTAATGTCGTTAAAGAACTGGTTGAAAATAGTATCGATGCTTCTAGCCATCGTATTCGTATTTTTATTGAAGAAGGTGGCATGAAAAAAATTTTAGTTGAAGATGATGGTAGTGGTATGAGCCAAGAAGATGCTTTAATGTGTTTTTTTCGCCATGCTACGAGTAAGATTTCTAATGAACAAGATTTATTTACCATTCGTAGCTTAGGATTTCGTGGTGAAGCCATTCCTTCTATTGCTTCTGTCAGTCATTTTATATTAAAAACAAGTGAAGGAAAAGATGGCTATGAAGTAGTTTATGAATTTGGTAAATGCCTTTCTCAACAAACTTGTGCATTCCATCAAGGAACATCTATTTGTGTAGAAAAGTTATTTTATAATTTACCAGCACGTCTTAAATATTTAAAAAGCGTACAAAGTGAATTTGCAGCTATTCAAAATTTAGTTGAACGTTTGGCCTTAGGGCATCCAACGATTGCCTTTGAACTTTATCACGATGGTCGTCTCATTTTTAAGACGAGTGGGCATGGACAACTCTTAGAAGTCATCTCGGCTATTTATGGTTTGGCAACAGCCAAGAATATGATTCCAGTAGATGTAGAAAATGAAGACTATCATATTCATGGTTATATTTCTAAAATTGACACTTCCAGAGCCAGTAAGCAACATATGATCACCTTAGTGAATCAACGTGTTGTTCGTGTGCCATTAGCACAAGAAGCCATCTTAGATGTCTATAAGTATTATTTATTAGATAGACGTTATCCTATTGTAGTCCTTTATATTGATGTGGATCCTTATCTTGTCGATGTCAACGTACATCCAAGTAAACTAGAAGTAAAATTTTCTAAAGAAGATACTTTGAGAACTTTGCTGTCTACAGGAGTTCAGGCAGCTTTAAATCAAGTGAATTTGGTTTATCAGGCGAAAAATAAACCAACAGAAAAAGAAAAAAAGGCTATTGAACAACCTCATTTTCAGTTTCAATATACTTCTTCATCTGATGTTTTGCCTGTTTCACCTGAAGTGAAAGAGGAAGAACCTGTTTATCAAGATAAAGAAGTGAAGAAAGTCATAGAGGCAAAAAAAGAACATATCGTTGAATCAAATATCGATGAAGTGATTGAAGAAAAACGGGTGATGGCTAAACATTTGTTAGTCAAGGGACAAGCCAGAGGAACTTATATCATAGCAGAAGATGATGAAGGAATGTACTTGATTGATCAGCATGCAGCTAAAGAAAGAATTAACTATGAATATTTTAAAGCGCAATTTCAAACATTAGATATGCGAATGCAAGATCTTATTGTACCTTTAACTTTTAATTATACTTTGAGTGAAGCCACCTTGATCAAGGAGAAAAAAAGCTTTTTAGAGACAACAGGTATCTTTTTAGAGGAATTTGGACCGTCAACTTTTGTGGTTAAAACATTGCCTTTATGGACTCAAAGAGTGGATCCAATGATTTTTATTGAAGAGATGATTGATCATCTTCTTCATACATCACAAGTCGATGTTGTGGCTTTACAAGAACACGCTATTGCGACATTAAGTTGTAAAGCATCTGTTAAAGCCAATACTTATTTAGATCATTTAGGGATGCAAAAACTAGTAGATGATTTGATGTGCTGTGAAAATCCATACGTGTGCCCGCATGGAAGACCGGTTCTTATTTTCTATTCTGATTATGAGCTAGAAAAGCTCTTTAAGAGGGTCGTCTAATGCAAAAGGTGATTGTGATCGTTGGGCCTACCGGTGTAGGAAAGACAAAAATGGGTATTGCCTTAGCTCAAAGGCTTCATGGTGAAATTATCAGTGGTGATTCGATGCAGGTTTATCAGGGGATGAATATTGGTACAGCTAAAGTAACCAAAGAACAAATGCAAGGCGTCAAACATCATCTTATCGATATTAAATCGCCTCAGGAAAGCTATAGTGTGGCGCAATTCCAAGAAGAAACAAGGAAAAAAATAGACGAGATAGCATCTTTGGGCCATCTCCCTTTGATCGTTGGTGGCACGGGGCTGTATATTAAGGCTGCGCTTTATGATTATCATTTTGAACAAGAAGTTGTAGATCATACCTTTTTTGAAAAAAAATATGCTTTGTATACAGATGAACAGTTACATCAGTATCTAGCTACTTTTGATTTAGATTCAGCAAAAAATATTCACTGTCATAATCGACGTAGAGTATTAAGAGCGATTGAAATTTATGAGAAGACTGGGAAAACTAAAAGTGAAGCTTTAGAAAAACAAAAGCATGAACTTATGTATGATGTAGCTATGATTGGTTTGACTCTACCACGAGATGAACTCTACCAACGCATTAATGAACGTGTTGATCAGATGGTGGATGATGGGTTAGAAAAAGAAGTCATGTACTTTATTGAACAGGGATATGATGCTTCCTATCAAAGTATGAAAGCTATAGGATATAAAGAGTGGTTTGATTATAAACATCAAAAACAAAGTTTAGAAGAAACAATTGCTTTGATCAAACAGCATTCTAGGCAATATGCAAGACGTCAATATACATGGTTTAATCATCAATTTGATATGAAATGGTATCAAGTATCTTTAACGGATTTTGATCAGACGATTGATGAAGTATATCAAGATCTTAAACTACGGGGATTTTAAAGATGAAAGTGATTTTATTTGATGTCGATGATACGCTTTTTGATTTTAATGCTTGTGC
>CANPGX010000103.1 GCA_947573745.1 uncultured Erysipelotrichaceae bacterium
AGTTGATCATTAAAAGGAATTTGTACTAATTGTAAGTGTTGAAGCCACTTTTTTGCATTTTCAACGCTATGGCATTGACTAAGAATCCATGGAATGAACTCAAAGGGAGCAATATTATCAAAAGAAGGAAGAGGGGTGCCATATTGTGTATCTGCAAAATTTAATCCTGCCATACTTAACCCTTTCTCATTAGTAGCATCAAAGTATAATGGATATCCGTCTACTACTTTGGCCATACCAATGATGGCGTAATGATTTTTAATAAGTGAAGCTTTTCTAAATTTAAGGGGATAATGTCTTGGTGTGATGGTGATAATCTCATCATAAGTATGTGTCACATCTAAAGTTCGACCAAAATAATGTTGATAAGTCATACAAGTGCACATGTTGAACATCTCCTTTTAAATTAGTATGAACATCTTTTAAATAAAGATACGAATAATTTTTATGATGTAAGACTTGCAGAAACTTCGACAAACTAGATATAATAAAGAAAAGAGGTGAACTTTGTGGAACAAATCAATAAAAAAGCTCCTAGAAAATTAAATAAAAAGAAGGTTGCTTTGGTAGCTGTCATAGGGATAGTAGCATTTGTTTTTTTGATGGCTGTTGTATTTTTTATTCGTGGGTTATTACAACCAAACAAACATTTTTATATTGCTGGGCCTGAATCATCTTTAGTTTTTCATCAAGTTATTGATGGCGAAGTTTCTGAACAGACATGTACAGTGATTAGAGGCAGTGAAGTAACAATAAAAAAGAAACCATCTAAAAAAGAAACAAACTATATTGTTGTTTATCAAAAAGATAAAGAAAAGTTCACATTACAAGTTGCTCCAGAATTTTTGGTTGAAAATTTAGAAGAAGTCGTTACAAATCAAGAAGTTTATGCACGATTATTGGTGAATTTAAGAGAAAATAGAGATAGTGACTTAAGTGATGTTATTTTAGAACGCTATGAGTGTGTTCCTGTTAAACGGATTGACTATGAACGAGATTTTGTCACTGAGACTGGTGAAGTTCTAGGTTATACAATTGAAAAGGATGGAAAAGAATATTATGTTTTATCTCGTTATGTGGAACCGACATTGGATCTTGCAAAAATAGATTATAGTGGTTCTGTGGCATATTCTACATATTGGGACAATTATTTTGGAGAGGGTTTTTCTAAAGAGACATATATTGATAGTATTGACTATAAGCCAGTCAACAAGTTAATTTATGAAGATAATCCTTTGAAAGGGAATATCAATGCTGTTCATATAGGGATGAGCCTTCTTTCAAGTCAAAGTGATTATTTGATACAGTTATGTCAAGAAAGTGGTATTAATGCTTTAGTTTTAGAAGTTAAATCTGATGAAGGATATCTTGCCTATGAGAGCGAGTATACAAGTCAGTATTTAAAAGATAATGAGGCCGTATCAAAAAGAGCAATGAGTAAAAAAGATTTTGAGGCACTTGTTAAGAAATATAAAGAGGCAGGAATTTATCTCATTGCACGTATTGTCACATTTAAAGATCCTATTTTTGCTTCACAATGGAATGAAGAAGCAATTTTGAATAGTGATGGAACTTTATTTAAACAGGATGGATTGACTTGGCCGAGTGCTTATTCGAGAAAAGCATGGCAATACAATGTTTCTATCGCTAAAGAAGTAGCTAAGATGGGATTTAATGAAGTGCAATTTGACTATGTACGTTTTCCAGATGGATTAGGATCTAAAGAACGGGCTGGTCAAGTAGAATTAAATAATCATTATGGAGAAAATAAAGTTCAAGCTTTACAACATTTTTTGATGTATGCTTATGATGAATTATCACCATTGCATGTTTATTTAGCAGCAGATGTTTTTGGTTGGCCAGCAGTAGCTAGAGATGATCAAAATATTGGTCAATTTATCCCTGCTATCAGTCAAGTTGTTGATGTGATTTCTCCAATGCCATATGCAGATCATTTTGGAGCCAACAGTTTTGGTATACCAAAACCATGGCAAGAACCAGGAAGATTGCTGAAAGAATATTCAAGTCTTTATATTAAAATCAATAATTCGATACATTCACCCGCTATTTACCGTACTTGGATTCAAGGATATGCATGTTTAGGTTATGTATGTACAGGATCCAGTGATAATCCAAAACGTAGTTTTGATAGTCATGATATGATTGCACAAATTAAAGGTATTCAAGAAGTAGGTTTTGAAGGCTATATGGTATGGTCAGGAGAAGGTAGTGAAAGTATGCTTTCTTTTAGAAAGGATGGTTTTATAGATTCTAAGTTAGATGATGATCAAAAATATGTTCATCAATATCAGACAGAATAAAAGATAAAATTAAAGATTTTACTTGAATAAAGCTGTCATTTTGTGTATACTTGTACAAGATAAGGAGGAGAAAGCTATGTTTATCGTAACAAATAAAAAACTTGATATGATATCAAACGATAGCTTGGGCTCTTTGTTTTTTAAATTTCAAATTTTATTGTAAAACATATCTTTGATAGATATGTTTTTTTGTAGTAAAGAAGGAGGCAACCATGAAAGCATATTTAATTTTAGAAGATGGACATGTTTTTGAGGGAACAAGTATTGGTTCTTCAAAAGAAGTCATAAGTGAGATTGTATTTAATACATCTATGGCCGGATATGTGGAAGTATTAACAGATCCCTCTTATGCTGGACAGGCGGTGACCATGACGTATCCTTTGATAGGAAACTATGGTGTATGCCTTGAAGATCAAGAGTCTACCAAACCACATGTGGATGGTTTTATCGTTCACGAACTAGCACGATTAGGAAGTAATTTTAGAAAGAATATTGATTTAAAAGATTATCTTATTCAACATCGTATTACCGGAATTGAGGGAATAGATACACGTGCTGTTACAAAAATTATCCGTCAAAAAGGCTGTATGAATGGAATGATTACAACAAATGAATATGAGGATATAGAAACTGTATTAAAGAGAATTCAACAATTTAAAGCAACTAAGGTTGTAGCAAAAACGACATGTGATAAGCCTTATACAGTGGGAGATGGTCGTTATAAAGTGGCACTATATGATTTTGGTGCTAAAAAGAATATTATTCATTCTTTATTAGAGAGAGATTGTCAAGTGACCGTTTATCCTGCTTTTACAAAAGCAAAGGATGTTTTAAAACAAAAATATGATGGTATTATGTTGTCTAATGGTCCAGGTGATCCTAAAGAGGAAGCTTCTATTATTGAGGAGATGAGATTACTTGCAAAAGGAAATATACCTATCTTTGCGATTTGTTTGGGACATCAATTGATGGCCTTGGCACATGGTTTTGATACTGAAAAAATGAAATATGGTCATCGTGGTGCAAATCATCCGGTAAGAGATTTAGAAACTGGACGTGTTTATATTTCAACACAAAATCATGGCTATATGATTAAGAAGGAAAGTATTGATAAGACTATAGCAAAGCCATGGTTTATGAATGTCAATGATGAGACGATTGAGGGAATGACCTATCTTCATGAGCCTATATGTACAGTACAGTTCCATCCAGAAGCTTGTGCAGGACCTGAAGATACGTCTTATCTATTTGACCATTTTGTAGAGATGATGGGAGGTAACAAACATGCCTAAACATGTAGATATCAAGAAAGTTTTAGTGATTGGTTCTGGACCAATTATTATTGGACAAGCGGCTGAATTTGATTATGCTGGAACACAAGCTTGTCGTGCCCTTAAAGAAGAAGGTATTGAAGTTGTTTTAATGAATTCTAATCCAGCAACTATTATGACTGATAAGCATATTGCCGATCATGTATATATAGAACCTTTGACAGTTAAGGCTGTTAAAGAGCTTATTCTTAAAGAGAAACCTGATAGTATATTACCTACATTAGGGGGACAAAATGCATTAAATTTAGCGATGTCTCTAGCTGATGAAGGATTTTTAGAAGAGCATCATGTCAAAACCATTGGGACTTCAACAGAAACCATTAAACTTGCTGAAGACCGTCAAGAATTTAAGGATCTTATGGAACGTATTGGAGAGCCATGTGCACCAAGTGACATTGTTACCACTATCAAAGGGGCTGTTGATTTTGCTGAGAAAATAGGTTATCCCGTCGTAGTAAGACCCGCTTATACACTAGGTGGTACAGGTGGTGGTATCGCTGGTGATAAGGAAGAATTAGAAAGTATTGTTTCTAATGGTCTTCGTCTGAGCCGAGTAGGTCAATGTTTGATTGAACGCTGTATTTCTGGTTGGAAAGAAATAGAATATGAAGTGATGCGTGATAGTGCAGGTAATTGTATTACTGTATGTAATATGGAAAATATTGACCCAGTGGGGGTGCATACTGGTGATAGTATCGTTGTAGCACCTAGTCAAACACTTTCAGATAAAGAATACCAAATGTTGAGAACATCAGCGCTTAAAATTATTTCAGCATTACATATTGAAGGAGGATGCAACGTTCAATTTGCTTTGCATCCAGAAAGTTTTGAATATTGTGTCATTGAAGTTAACCCACGTGTGAGTCGTTCTTCAGCATTGGCAAGTAAAGCAACAGGTTATCCAATTGCAAAATTGGCTGCAAAGATTGCATTAGGGTATACTTTAGATGAAATTATTAATTCAGTTACAGGAAAAACATATGCTTCTTTTGAACCAACATTAGATTATGTTGTATGTAAAATTCCAAAATGGCCATTTGATAAGTTTGTAGATGCTTCAAGAAAATTAGGAACGCAAATGAA
>CANPGX010000104.1 GCA_947573745.1 uncultured Erysipelotrichaceae bacterium
ATGATTGAGAAACCCCATCGTTTTTTGACAGCAATGACGATTGCAACGCAGTTGATTACTGCTGTAGCCTCAAGTCAGTATGGTGGAGCAACGATTACGATGACTCATTTAGCCCCTTTTGTGCGTTATAGTTATGAATATTATTTTCAGCGTTATCAAAATAGAGGTTTGAGTGAGGAAGATGCTAAGAAATATGCGCAAGAAGATTTAGCTAAAGAGATCACAGATGGTGTGCAAACCTTCCAATATCAAATTAATTCTATGACAACAACGAATGGTCAAGCACCTTTCTTGAGTGTTTGTTTATATCTTGGAGAAACAGAAGAATATAAAAAAGAATTAGCGATGATCATTGAAGAGGTCTTAAAACAACGTACAGTCGGTATGAAAAATGAAAAAGGGGTTTATATTACACCAGCTTTTCCAAAATTACTATATGTATTGGAAGAAGATAACATTACAGAAGATAGTCCATATTGGTATTTAACAGTATTAGCTGCCAAATGTACGGCAAAACGTATGGTTCCTGATTATATTTCTGAAAAGATCATGAAACAATTGAAAGTGGATAGCTTAGGCAATGAGAATTGTTATCCATGTATGGGATGTCGTTCTTTCTTAACGACTTATGTGGACGAAAAAGGAAAACCTAAATATTATGGTCGTTTTAATCAAGGGGTTGTGACCATCAATCTTGTAGATGTCGCTTTAAGTTCTGATAAAGATATGACAGCGTTTTGGGATATTTTAGAAGAACGTTTGGAATTATGCCATCGTGCTTTACAAATTCGTCATAAACGTTTAAGTAAGGTTACATCAGATGTTGCGCCTATTTTATGGCAGTATGGTGCTTTAGCACGTCTTGATAAAGGTGAAAGCATTCATCCATTGCTTCATAATGGTTATTCTACAATTTCTTTAGGTTATGCGGGCCTTTATGAATGTGTGAAGTTTATGACGGGACATAGTCATACAGATAATGGTGATGGTAAGCAGTTTGGTTTAGACGTGATGCAACGTTTAAATGATAAATGTAAAGAATGGAAAGAAGCAGAAGATATAGATTATAGTGTTTATGGAACACCTATTGAATCGACAACTTATAAATTTGCGCGTTGTTTGAGAGATCGTTTTGGAACGATTAAAGGGATCACAGATCGTTATTATATCACGAACTCTTATCATGTCCCTGTCTTTGAGGAAATTGATGCTTTTACGAAGATAAAATTAGAAAGTGAATTTCAAAAATTAAGTCCTGGTGGTGCAGTTTCTTATATTGAAACACCTAATTTGACCAACAATATGGATGCTGTTTTACAAATCATTCAATTTATTTATGACAATATCATGTATGCTGAATTAAATACAAAATCTGATTATTGTCAAGTGTGTGGTTATGATGGAGAAATCTTAATTGATGATGATATGGAATGGTATTGTCCAAACTGTGGTAATCGTGATCACGATAAATTAAATGTAGCTAGAAGAACATGTGGTTATATTGGTAGCAATTTCTGGAATAAGGGAAGAACACAGGAAATTAAGGAAAGAGTGCTGCATGTTGATAATAAAGATGCAGATGAACAGTAGTTATGCGTTATCATAAGATACGTAAAATGGATATTTCAAACGGACCTGGTGTCCGTGTATCCATTTTTATGCAAGGATGTACTTTTCATTGCCCACAATGTTTTAATCCCGAAACACATGATTTTGCAGGAGGAAAGGCCTTTACCGATGAAACGATTGCACAGGTGCTGGATTTGTGTGCTTTAGATCATATTGTAGGATTATCTATTTTAGGTGGTGAACCATTACATCCGCAAAATATTGAAGGTACAACACAGTTGGCTAAAGCTTTTAAAGAAAAATTCCCTCAAAAAAATCTTTGGGTATGGACAGGATATCTTTTTGATCGTGATTTAAAAGATCAGGAAGTCTTACAATATATCGATGTGCTCGTGGATGGATTATTTGTTGAAGCACTTCATGATTTTCGCTTAAAATGGCGTGGTTCTAAAAATCAACGTGTGATTGATGTTCCTGCCTCTTTGAAACAACAGAATATTGTTTTATTTTCAGACTAACAGCATCGTAAGGTGCTGTTTTTTAGCAATGTATTTAATAAAGTGCTAAAAGTTCACAGAAAGTTCATAAAAGTGGGTATAATAGTATGTGTTAGCAAAGTTATAGATCGAGTGCTAAAGATTAAAGGAGGAAATAACATGTTAAAAGCATTAAAAAATTATGTGATTTTAAAAAAGGAAAAGGCTGAAAATACAACAGCAAGTGGTATTATTTTAACAACTCCTGAAAAGCAAGCAGGAAATGTAGCGACTGTTTTAGGTGTAGGCAGTCAATGCGATGAAGGATTAAAAGCAGGCATGCGCGTGATCTTTAAAGAGTATGCTGGTACAAAATATGAAGAACAAGAAGAAGAGTATATCATCTTAAAAGATGAAGATGTTTTAGCAATTATTGAATAGGAGGCATAAAGAATGAGTAAAGAGGTACGTTTTTCTAAAGATGTTAGAGAGGCTATGTTAAAAGGTGTGAACACCTTAGCGGATGCAGTTAAAGTAACGATTGGACCTAAAGGACGTAATGTTGTTTTAGATAAAGGATATGGTTCACCATTGATTACAAATGATGGTGTCTCTATTGCCAAAGAAATTGAATTAGAAGATGCTTTTGAAAATATGGGAGCAAAATTAGTCTATGAAGTAGCTAATAAGACGAATGATGTTGCTGGTGATGGGACAACAACAGCAACCATTTTAGCGCAAAGCATGATTGAAAATGGATTGAAAGCTGTGGAAAAAGGCGCTAATCCTGTTTTGATGCGTGAGGGTATTGAATATGCTAGCAAAGAAGTAGCACGATATATTTTAAATAAATCTCATAAAGTTGAAACCAGTGAAGATATTGCCAACGTAGCGACGATTTCTTCTGGTAGTGAAGAAATCGGGCGTTATATTGCTCAAGCGATGGAAAAAGTAGGACGTCATGGTGTTATCAGTGTGGATGAATCTAATAGTTTTGATACAGAATTAGAAGTGGCTGAAGGTATGCAATATGATAAGGGTTATGTATCACCTTATATGGTTTCTGATCGTGAAAAAATGGAAATTGATTTAGATAATCCTTTGATTTTGGTAACAGATCAAAAGATTAACACGATTCAAGAAATTTTACCTATCTTAGAACAAGTGATGCAATCTAATCGTGCTTTATTGTTGATTGCAGAAGACTTTGAACAAGAAGTCATTTCAACATTAGTGGTGAATAAATTAAGAGGTACATTCAATGTGGTAGCTACAAAAGCGCCTGGTTTTGGAGATAATCAAAAAGATAAATTATCAGACATTGCGATCTTGACCAATGCTAAGTTCTATAATAAGGACTTAAATATGAACTTAAAAGATATGCAGATGACAGATTTAGGAACATGTAAAAAAGTGCATATCACGAAAGATCATACAACGATGATTGGTGGAGCAGGCTCAAAAGAAGCTATTGATGCACGTATCCAAGAAATTACATTGCATATGGAAAATGCCAAGAGTGACATGGATAAAAATAATTTAGCAGAACGTTTAGGTAAATTAAGTAACGGTGTTGCGATTATTAAAGTAGGTGGTGCAACAGAATCAGAATTGAAGGAAAAGAAACTTCGTATTGAAGATGCTTTGAATGCTACGAAAGCAGCTATTAGTGAAGGTATTGTCATGGGTGGTGGCGTTACCTTAGTCAATGCTTATGTAAGCTTAAAAAATGAGTTAAAAGATACTCAAGTAGACAAACAAAAAGGCATTAAGATCGTTTTGGATGCGCTTCTTGCACCTATGGGTCAAATTGCTGAGAATGCAGGATTTAATAGTGATGAAATTGTAGAAGCACAAATGAAGATTGCAGAAGGTCAAGGATTTGATGCTAAGGCAGGAGAATGGGTAGATATGTTCGATAAAGGAATTATCGATCCAACGAAAGTATGTCGAAGCGCTTTATTGAATGCAGCAAGTATTTCGGCTTTATTCATTACAACAGAAGCAGGAGTCGCTTCAATTAAAGAAGAAACACCACCAAAGCCAAAAACAGGTATGTATTAAAAAAATGTAGGTTCTTCTACATTTGAGTGTGTTGATCAACTAAATTTTTAATCAATACAAAGTCATATTCATGAGAGCAATATTAGGAGTTTTACCCCTGAGATTGCTCTTTTTTTAATAAAATATAAAAGGCTGTGATAAAGTCGATTTGAAAATCTACTCTATCATCAGCCTTTTTACATTTTTTTTTAATAGATATGGGCTTTACCTATCATGTAATCGATATCGAATTCTAAAATAGTCGTCGTTTTGATCATCGCGTCACGATAAGGGTGTTTAGGTGCTAAATCATGGACTAATTTTAAGAGAATTTCTTTTTTTAAAGCCTCATCTTTAACTTCTTTAAGTGTTCCGAAAATATTGACAGAACGATGATTATGGGTACCAATCTCTAAATTAATGCCTAGATCATCAATCACGTTGTAAGTTGCTTTTTGGTCGATACCAGTTAATTTATACCCTTTTAAACCACAGTGGAAAAAGATACGACCTTGATAGACAACATGATTGATAGGGAAAACATATGGATAGTCTTGATTATTGAAAGTACAAGTACCATAAGTATGCTGTTGAATGATTTCTTGACATGTTTTCAATGGAAGAAGTTTGTTTAATTTTCTTAT
>CANPGX010000105.1 GCA_947573745.1 uncultured Erysipelotrichaceae bacterium
TCATACGTATTCAAAAAAAGAAATTTATGATTATATCGATGAAGCTGATCGTTTAGTTGTGCCACAAAACCGTAAAGATGGTTTGCCTGGTGTAGGTAGTCGCTTGTTTGAGATCATGGGACAAAGAATTCGTATAACAAATCTTCTAGGAGTTGCATTCATGGATCCAGAAACTAAAAATCCTTTCTATATCATGGATCAATTATTAGAAAATAAAGACTGGGATTATCATATTGTTGACTTTCATGGTGAAGCGACAAGTGAGAAGATTGTTTTTGCATCTTATATCGATGGTCGAGTTGACGCTGTTTTAGGGACACATACGCATGTACCAACAGCTGATGCTTCTATCCTTCCTCAAGGAACATTATTTATCAGTGACGTAGGAATGTGTGGGCCAGTTTATAGCGCTATTGGTTGTGATTTATCAACGATGTTAAAGCGATTAAAAGATCAAGAAAAAGTCCCATTTACTTTAGCTAAAGGTAAAGGGATGATCAATGGTGTTATCTTAACTTTGGATGCTCATGATCGAAAGATCGAACCTCTGCATATAGAAGAAGGCGATGTGTTATAACTCGTTCTATCTTCTTTTTTTTTGCATATAATGAAACAAAAAACAATACAGGAGGATATTAAAATGATCAAAGTATCATCGTCATCAAATCCAGGTGCCGTTGCTGGAGCTATTACAAACATGATGAAAGAAAAGGACATCATTCACATTCAGGTGATTGGTGCAGCATCTTTAAATCAAGCTATCAAAGCGATTGCGATTGCCAGAGGCTATGTTGCCATGATGGGATTTGATTTAGTATGTATGCCATCTTTTCATGATTTAATGGTAGAGGATAAAACCATTACATCTATTCGTTTAACGATTAAACGTGAAAATTTTAATGAATAATCTTTTAATCATGCTTTTTTTGATGTATAATGATAAGTAGAAATAAGGAGGTAGAATAAAATGGCTAAAGTACAAGTAAGTGCTGGTATGCTTAAAAAATTAACAGATTTCTTTGATGATTATAGTGATGATAAAGTTAAATGCAAACGCGTTTCAACATCAGGTATCAAAGCAATTTATGAAGTAGAAACAGAAATGAATTCTGCTGAAGCAGCAGCTTACATGAAATCAGTGTTTAAAAAGCAACCTGGTGCAAGTATGCTTTATTTCTCAATTGTAGAAGAAGGCGCTTATTAAAATGAGATTAAAGGAGTCGATGACTCCTTTTTTAGGTTGTTTAAAAAGTATAAATACGATATACTGTGTAAGGAAAGTGGTGAATTTATGAAAAAAGATTATAGTCAATATTTTAAAAAGCCATCTTTGCAAGAGGCACAAAAAAGAGGAAAAGAGGATATTCAGATTCTTCATGATGCTTTTCATATTCCTTCAGAAATGATACATATAGGTCAGCATAAATTTTATTATATTCGTACTTATGGCTGTCAAGCTAACGAAAGAGATAGCGAGATTCTTTCAGGTATGTTAGAGATGATGTCCTATGAGGCAACGGATGTCATGGAACAGGCAGATGTGATTTTGTTGAATACATGTGCTATCCGTGAGAATGCAGAAATGAAGGTCTTAGGTAAAATTGGAGATATCAAGCATTTAAAACGTCAAAATCCTGATTTGATCGTCGGTGTATGTGGATGTATGGCTCAAGAAGAAGAGGTTGTGTCTCGCTTACTTGAAAAGTATCCTCACATTGATTTGATTTTTGGTACACATAATCTTCATCGGTTACCAGAATTACTTAAAGAAGCCATGTTTTCAAAAGAGCGGGTTGTAGAAGTATGGTCTAAAGAAGGGGATATTATTGAGAATTTACCTTCAGTAAGAGCTCATGGAACGAAAGCTTGGGTCAATATCATGTATGGTTGTGATAAATTTTGTACCTATTGTATTGTTCCTTATACAAGAGGAAAACAACGTTCTCGTTTAGTAGAAGATGTTCTTGAGGAAGTGAGAGAACTTCAGGAAAAAGGATATAAAGAAGTGACCCTTTTAGGACAGAATGTTAATGCGTATGGAAAGGACTTTGAAACGCCTTTATCATTTGCTTATCTGTTGGAACAAGTAGCCAAAACAGGGATCGATCGTGTTCGATTTACGACCAGTCATCCATGGGATTTTAGTGAAGATATGATTGATACGATTGCTCGATATGATAATGTCATGCCATATATTCATCTACCTGTACAATCTGGAAACAATGATATCTTGAAATTGATGGGGAGAAAATATAGTCGTGAAAGTTATTTAGAACTTTTCCATAAAATTAAAGAACGTATTCCACATTGTGCTATTTCAACGGATATCATCGTTGGTTTTCCAAATGAAACCAAGCAACAATTTGAAGATACACTATCTCTTTATGATATTTGTGAATATGATATTGCTTATACCTTTATCTATACTCCTCGTGATGGAACACCCGCTGCCAAGATGGAGGACAATATTTCATTGGAAGAGAAACAACGACGTCTTTATCAATTAAATGATCTAGTCAATGAAAAATCTAAAAAAGCCAATGAACATTTTGTGGGACAGACAATCAAAGTATTGGTGGATGGTATCTCTAAAAATGATGATGAGATGCTTTGTGGATACAGTGAACATAATAAATTAATTAACTTTAAAGGTAATAAAGACCATATTGGACAAATTGTTCGTGTGAAAATTACCCAAGCGAAGACTTGGACATTGGATGGTGAAGAGGTTGAATCCTAAGATTGCTTTACTCGCTAGACAAGTGAATGCTATCTTGAAACAGGAAGCGTGCATTCAAGATTATTTACAATATCATCAAGAGATGGAAAGACATGTTTCTTTAAAAAACATGGAGAAAGAACTTCATGAACTTCATCAAAAGTTTCATCAAGGAGATGAAACGCTTTATCGACAATATCAACACAAAAAAGACATCTATCAGCAACACCCTTTAGTTTGTAATTATCAATATTCTAAAGAAGAAGCGATAGCTCTTATGGAACATGTCAGCCGTTATATATCAACAAGATTGACAAAGTAGATAATTTGTTGATATTTGTTGAATCTATTTAAAAATAGCTTGACTTAAACAAGGACTTTATTTATAATGTTAAAAATATATTCATCATATAAAAAGAAAGGAAATAAAAACATGGCATATTATTTTAGTGAACCTTCACACACATTTAATGAGTACTTATTAGTTCCTGGATATTCTTCTAGTGAATGTCAAACGAAAAACGTCAGTTTAAAAACACCTTTGGTCAAATTTAAAAAAGGTGAAGAACCTGCAATCAGTCTGAATATTCCACTTGTATCAGCTATCATGCAATCTGTTTCTGGCGAACGTATGGCAGTTGCACTGGCAAGAGAAGGTGGTGTTTCTTTTATCTATGGATCACAATCTATTGAAGATGAAGCGGCTATGGTGCGTCGTGTTAAAGCAACCAAAGCTGGTTTTGTCGTTAGTGATTCTAATATTTCACCAGAAACGACATTAAAAGAGATCATTGCATTGAAAGATAAAACTGGTCATTCAACAATGGCGGTGACGGATGATGGTAGTGCAACAGGCAAATTAGTAGGGATCGTGACAAGTAGAGATTATCGTTTATCAAGGATGTCTTTAGATGAACCAGCTAAAAATTTTATGACACCTTTTGAAAATTTAATTGTAGGGCATAAAGATACTTCTTTAAAAGAAGCCAATGATCTGATTTGGGATCATAAATTGAATGCATTACCTATTATTGATGAAAAACAAAGGTTGATGTATTTTGTTTTTAGAAAAGATTATGAATCACACAAAGAAAATCCAAATGAATTATTGGATGCTGATAAACGTTATGTCGTTGGGGCAGGAATTAATACACGTGATTATAAAGAACGTGTCCCAGCATTAGTTGAAGCAGGGGTAGATGTTTTATGTATTGATTCAAGTGAAGGCTTCTCTGAATGGCAACAATTGACGTTGAGTTGGATTCGTGAAAATTATGGTGATAAAGTCAAAGTTGGTGCTGGAAATGTTGTTGATCGCGAAGGATTTAGATTTTTAGCTGAAGCAGGTGCTGATTTTATCAAAATTGGTATCGGTGGAGGATCTATTTGTATCACTCGTGAGCAAAAGGGCATTGGTCGTGGACAAGCAACAGCAACGATTGAAGTTGCTAAAGCACGTGATGAGTATTTTGAAGAGACAGGTATTTATATTCCAATTTGCTCTGATGGGGGTATTGTTTATGATTACCACATGACATTAGCTCTAGCTATGGGATCTGATTTTATCATGTTAGGTAGATACTTTGCCCGTTTTGATGAATCGCCAACAAGCCGCGTCAGCATTGGTGGCCAATATATGAAGGAATATTGGGGTGAAGGTAGTTCCCGCGCAAGAAACTGGCAACGTTATGATATGGGTGGAGACACAAAACTTTCTTTTGAAGAAGGCGTTGACTCTTATGTTCCTTATGCCGGAAGTTTAAAAGACAATGTTGGTTTGACATTGAGTAAGATTAAATCGACAATGTGTAATTGTGGCGCTTTAACGATTCAAGAACTTCAACAAAAAGCAAAGATTACGCTTGTTTCAGCAACAAGCATTGTTGAAGGTTGCGCTCATGATGTTGTTTTAAAAGAAAAATCTAGCGAAGTTAAATAATGTATAAAAGGGGCTGTAACGAGTAAATAAAACTTAAATAGCTCATTTAACGCAAAAACG
>CANPGX010000106.1 GCA_947573745.1 uncultured Erysipelotrichaceae bacterium
CTTGCCGACGCTCATCACAGTGATTAATTTTCATACAGTCTAAGGCTAATTCATCAATCATGTTTTCAACAGCGATGTCACAAGCTAGATCCCATAAACTGCGTTGATAATGGGCTGTTAAGAACTGATGATGGAAAATGGAATGTAAGACGATATGTAAATAACCGCGAGTCAAAGTATGAGGGTTGTTTTTAAATGTTTTGATGATGTAAATGGGATGATAGTAAAGATAAACACCATCACATTCAATAGAAGTGGATGTAGGAACAAAAGTATAGTGATCTAAAGCGATATCCATAAAACGTAAATGCATGGTAATTTGGTTGATCAAGTTTCTAAAGATGTCCTGACATACTTCAATCAATGTTTCGTCCATGATGTCACCTCACTTCCTTAATATAGGGCATTGTATCATATTTTTTGGAAATTCATCTATTTTTACATATTGAGAAAAAATATAGGTTGTTTAAAATAGATCATCTAAAGCACGCGTTAAATCATCAAAAAGATGATCACTCGTCTTTTGACTGTAAGTCATGAGCTTTGCTTTTTCTTCACGGTCTTGAATATCATCAAAATAAGGTTCTAATTCATCAGGCTGAAAGAGGTGTATTTCCATCGCTTGATGAAGGGCTGTGTATTTCTTGTTTTTGATTAAGAACGCTAAAAGAGAGGACTTTTGTTTTTGACAAGCCTCTAAGTAATAATCTAATGAGGATTGAGGATGATCCGTATAAGTTTCTAGAAAATTAGATAATAGAATGAGTTGTACTTGTGGTTTCCACATAGAGATGTCTATGTTTGGAAAGAAACAATGTTCAAATTGATAATTATGACCATCAGGGCGATGAAGCGTTAAGCGCCAATTTTCATCAAACATCAAAGGTTGTATCAATAGGGGTGAATGACTGATTAAAGTTAAGGGACCTAAAGTTTGCAAAGCACTTTGTTCAATGTGAGTGACACTTTGCGGTAGGGTCAGTGTATGTAATTGAGGACATTGATAAAAGGCCTTTTTTTCAATTCTTTCTAATTGAGAAGGAAGCTCAACTTCTTGAAGAGAAAGACAGTTGATAAAGGCGTTCATAGGAATGGTTGTGATGTGATGAGGGAGATGAATACTTTTTAAAGATTGACAAAAACCAAAGGCACTATGATCAATAAAGCGTAATGACGAAGGCAATAGAATGTTTTGTAGTTGAAAACAACGGTAAAACAGACTTTTGGCAAGGGTGTGTAAACCTTGCGGTAAGATAACACTTTCTAACTTTGAACAACAAGAAAAGACTCCTGGACCCATGAAGGTGACAGTATCAGGAATGTGTATCTTTTGTAGTTGTTCACAACCATAAAAAGCATAACTATGGATCGTTATAAGACTTTGAGGTAATTGAATATGGATGAGGGTATCACATTGATAAAAGGCAAATGCAGCAATCGTATGAACGCCTTCAGGAACGATGATATCTTGCTCTATACCTTCATATTTGTTTAATACCCCTTCTACAATATCAAAATGTGCCATGATTTTCCTTTCTGGTGATTGATTTTTTGCTTCAAACCATGCTTCTTTAAAATACATTCCTAAATTTAATGATGTATTCATTATCATTATTTTATCAATTTTAATACATCTAGTAAAGTTTTGCTCATCAGTCATGATACATTCTAACATCATTTTATATTTAAGATATATTTGAAAAAACTTAAGTGAATAGCGAAGGATAAAAGATATGGATAAAATCATAGAATATCCTAGACCACAACTCAAAAGAGACAGTTATTATTGTTTAAATGGATTATGGTCTTATCGTATTGAAAGTCAAAGAAGATCCGTTGAAGGCGAAGTTTTAGTGCCTTTCTCGATTGAATCACCCCTAGGGGGACAATTAGAGATGTTACAACCTGATGAAAGATTAGTGATGGATCATCATGTAGAATTGCCGGAAGATTTTCGGCAAGAAAGATTACTGTTGCATTTTGACGCTATAGATGGGCATTCACAAATTGAAGTGAATCATCAATGTGTAGCTACAAGTGATTGTGGGTATTTACCGATTGTTGTAGATATCAGTGATATGGTGGAAACATCCTTTGACATTCATGTTGAAATACAAGATCCAACCGATACTGAAAGTCAGCTAAGAGGCAAACAATCACGCCATCCTCAAGGTATATGGTATACAGGGCAGAGTGGCATTTGGCAAAGTGTTTGGTTAGAGAGTGTTCCTGATCATTATATTGAAAATTTAAAAATCACACCTCATTTTGATGAGGCCTGTGTGGATATCTTCGTGAAGGCCACCTATGATGAAGAGGTAACTCTTTTATGTGATGGTCAAGAAGTCAAGGGTATTTGTAATCAAATGATATCGATTCAACTTTCTGATATGCATCCATGGACACCGGAAGACCCTTATCTTTATCCGCTGTCTATTTCTACGGGACAAGATCATGTTTCTTCTTATTTTGGAATGCGAAAATTTAGTTGTGAAAAAGATCAGGAAGGTGTTTTGCGTCTGTTTTTAAATAATCAACCTTATTTTCATACCGGATTATTAGACCAGGGTTATAATGAAGAAGGATTATTGAGTTGGCCTGATGATCAGATGATGATTCAAGATATCATGTTGGCGAAAGAAATGGGCTTCAACATGTTAAGAAAACATATTAAGATTGAACCTTTACGTTGGTATTATCATTGTGATCGCTTAGGAATGTTGGTATGGCAAGATATGGTCAGTGGTGGAAGTCAGTATAAAAAATGGGTTATTTCATCACCTTTAGTAACTCATATACATTTTAAAGATCACCATTATTCATGGTTTGCTAGAGAAGATGTCAAAGAACGCGAGCGTTTTATGGATCAATTAAGACAGATGATTGAATATCTTTATAATTGTCCATGTATTGCCATGTGGGTTCCTTTTAATGAAGGATGGGGACAATTTGATAGTCATCAAGCTGTACAATTGATTCAATCGATAGATTCAACAAGAACGATTGATCATGCCAGTGGTTGGCACGATCAGAAGATTGGTGATTTTCAAAGTCTTCATGTTTATTTTAAACCTTATCGTTTTAAGAAAGATCGGTTAGGTCGATGTGTGATCTTATCAGAATTTGGTGGTTATCAGTTACCGATTTTTGAACATATGAAAGATCAAGAAAGCTTTGGCTATAAAGCTATGGCAAGTCAAGAAGACTTGGAAAAAGCTTTAGAAGAACTTTATCTTCAACAGATCTTACCAGCTAAAAAACAAGGATTATCTGCTTGTGTCTATACACAGTTGAGCGATGTTGAAACAGAGGTCAATGGTCTAGTCACCTATGATCGAAAACATGTTAAGATTTCAAAAGAGAAAATGCGTGCTATCAATGCATTATTAAAGGAGTAAAGAGATGAGAAGAATAGATTATCATACCCATACTATATTTTCACCAGATGCTAAAAGTCAACCTGAAGAACATATTTTAGAAGCTATCAAAAAAGGTTTAGATGAAATTTGTTTTACAGATCATAATGATTTTGTTTTTGAACCTAAATGGTTGTTGAAGGCAGATGCTTATTTTAATGCTTTATTACCATTAAAAGAAAAATACAAAGATCAAATCAAAGTTAAAATCGGTATTGAAGTCGGTTTAGATATGAAGTCTAAAGAAAGAACAGAAATCTTAGTTCGTAGCTATCCTTTTGACTTTGTGATTGGTTCTATTCATTCTATTGACCTATGTGATTTTGCAGCGGAACCTTCATTTTATGAAGGAAAGACCAAACAACAAGTTCATGCAGAATATTTTGATGCGATGAAAACATGTGTTGAAGCTTTTGATTGTTTTGATGTTTTAGGACATCTAGATTATGTACGTCGTTATGGACCTTATGAAGATTTATCCATTGATTATGCTTATCATCAGCCGGTTATTGATGAAGTGTTTAAAACATTGATTAGAAAAGGCAAAGGGATTGAAATTAATGTTTCTGGTTTCAAACGTTTTCATGAAGGATTGCCTAATTATTTAGAAGCAAAACGTTATTATGAATTAGGTGGGCGCATCTTAACTATGGGAACGGACTCTCATATAGCGTGCGATGTAGGCACATATATTGATCAAGCTATAGATATTTATGGGGATATTGGTTTTGACGATGTCACTACTTTTACACAAAGAAAAATAGATCATCATGGAGTTTAATCCTCCATGATTTTTATATGGTGACAAGAATAAAAAATATTAAAGCGTTTACATCATGAGGCGAACATGTTATACTGTATATAGAAAAGATGATTAAAAAGAGAGGAATGATCACAATGGTAATTATTAATGGGACTTTATATTAAATTAGAAAATATGTATGGATGAGTAAGATGTTGTTGGGGCTTCATTCATAGTTTATCAATGTTAATTTTTATAAAAAAGGAGAAACAATATGTCAGAAATTATGCCTTGGATCATTATTCTTTTCTTTGTTTGTATTTTAGTAGCTATGTATATTCGAATCGATAACCTACAAGATATGGTTGTTGAGATGAAGAGAATGGTGAATGAATTGTTGGAAGAAAATAAAAAAGAAAGGTAGACCATGCTACCTCAGGCTGTGACAAAGTCGATGTTTTAAATCGGTTTTGTTGCAGCTTTTTATATTTCTATCACCAAAGGATAAAACGATTTTAAATAACTAAATTTTGTTT
>CANPGX010000107.1 GCA_947573745.1 uncultured Erysipelotrichaceae bacterium
AAAGCAACCTATGATTACACCATCAACCTATGCTAACTTTGTTCTTATAGCTGAGAATCATTTAATTCCATATTTTGGAAAGAAGAAGATTGGATCTATTTGTGAACAAGATATTCAAAAATATGTACTTTATTTGTACGAGAAAGGAAGGATGGATCATCATGGGGGATTAACTATTAAAACAATCAGAGATATTATCCTTGTGATTCGTTTAGCCATGACATATGCATATAAAGAAGGTGTCATTCCCACTTTAAATTGGGATTTGATAGAGTATCCTAAAGAAACGACTTTAAAAAGAGTAATTTCTTTATCCAAAGATGAAGAACAAGAATTAATTCAATGTATATATTTAAATCTCAATAGAAAAACTGCTGGTATTTTAATAGCACTAATGACGGGCATTAGAATTGGTGAGTTGTGTGGATTGAAAATGAAGGATATTTCATTGACTGATAATATCATTTCAATAAACAAAACAGTTCAGCGTATTTATGATAAAAGAAAAGGAACAACCTATATTCATATTGGTCAACCTAAAACTATAAGCTCAATACGTATCATTCCTTTTCCGTCTTTACTGGGTAATATTCTTAAAAAATTTTATACAGATAATCCAGAACATTATTTTTTAACTGGTAAAAGTAAACCTATGGAGCCACGTACATACAGGCAATTTTTTTCAAGATTTCTAAAGAAGCACGATTTAAAGAAGGTGAAATTTCATGAGATAAGACATACATTTGCTGTTAGAGCTATAGAAATTCCAGAATGTTTATGGAAGCGCTAATCTGAAGCAAAAGACTGTGTGTATGAATTTATTAAATGACTTAATGTAAAAGTGGGTGAAATAATAGTAAGGAGTACAATTTATGAATATAAAAAACAGGAGATAAACTCGCTATTTTTACCTCTTGATGGATAGATATTTATCTTGACAAATCAACAAGAAAGAGTATTATAATATTTAAATGCTATGACTTAGGATATGTCTATATGTGGTACTTTTTAGAGATAAGGCGGTTGGTGAAAGCCTAGAGGAAAGGTATAGGTACTCCCTAAAGAAGCAGTCTATCAAAGCTAGATCGTTGGTCGCGTTAAGACATTGAGGTTATCGTAAGATAATGAATAAAGGTGGTACCACGAGATTTCGTCCTTTGGATGAAGTCTCTTTTTTTACATGAGGAGGAAATAATATGAGAGATTTTAAAAATGAAGAAGCTTTAAATACGTTAAATCACTCTTGTGCACATGTGATGGCACAGGCGATTAAGCATCTTTATCCAGAAGCTAAATTTTGGGTAGGTCCAGTTGTTAGTGAAGGATTTTATTACGATGTTGATTTAGGCGATTATGTGATTAAGGATGAAGATATTCAAAAGATTGAAAAAGAGATGAAAAAAATCTGTAAGGATGGTAAGCGTATCGTCCGAGAAGAAATTTCAAAAGAAGAAGCTTTGAATATGTTTAAAGATGATCCTTATAAAATGGATTTGATCCAAAATCTAGAAGATGGTCATATCACATGTTATCGTCAAGGCGATTTTGTCGACTTATGCCGTGGGCCCCATGTTGAAACAGTGAAATTATGTCGCTATTTTAAATTATTGAAGCATTCTGGTGCTTATTGGAAAGGCGATAAAAACAACAAGATGTTACAACGTATCTATGGTGTTTGCTTTGAATCAGAACAAGCCTTAGAAGAACATTTAAATTTATTAGAAGAAGCAAAGAAAAGAGATCACAAGAAATTAGGGCGTGAATTAGATTTATTCATGATGAGTGAATATGCACCAGGGATGCCATTTTTCTTACCTAAAGGGATGATCTTAAGAAATATTCTAGAGAATTATTGGTATGAAGAACATGCTAAGGAAAACTATCAATTCATCAAGACACCGATCATGATGTCAAGAGAGCTATGGGAAGTTTCAGGACATTGGGATAACTACAAAGAAAATATGTATACGAGTTTAGTGGATGACCGTGAATTTGCGATTAAACCGATGAACTGCCCAGGTAGTATGCTTGTTTATAAGAATGGATTACATTCTTATAAAGATTTACCACTACGTATGGGGGAATTAGGACAAGTTCACCGTCATGAAGCTAGTGGGGCTTTGAATGGTTTATTTAGAGTACGTACTTTTACACAAGATGATGCGCATATTTTTATGACACCTGATCAAATTGAAAGTGAAGTTGTTTCATTGATTGGCTTTATTGATCGTGTTTATTCTACTTTAGGGTTACCTTATGATATTGAATTATCAACACGTCCAGAAGAAAAATATATTGGTGATTTAGAAATTTGGGAACGTAGCGAAGCAGCTTTAGCGGCAGCTTGTAAAGCAGCTGGCAAAGATTACAAGATCAATCCAGGAGATGGTGCTTTCTATGGCCCTAAACTTGATTTCCATGTACGTGATTCTTTAGGTAGAGTATGGCAATGTGGTACGATTCAATTAGACATGAACCTACCAGAACGTTTTGATTTAACTTATGTAGATCATCATGGTGAAAAAGTCAGACCTGTCATGTTACATCGTGTCATCTTTGGTTCTATTGAACGTTTCATTGGTATTTTGACAGAACACTTTGCCGGTGCATTCCCATTATGGTTATCGCCTGTTCAAGTCAAGATCATTCCAGTGAATCAAGAGTATCATTTGGCCTATGCAAAACAGGTTAAAACATTATTAGAAGCTCAAGGTTTACGTGTAGAGCTAGATGATCGTGATGAAAAATTAGGTTATCGTATTCGTGAAGCACAAATGAAAAAGATTCCTTATCAATTAGTTTTAGGTAATGCTGAAAGTGAACAAGGAACTGTGACTTATCGTGAATATGGTCATCAAGAACAAGTAACGCTTTCTTTAGATGATTTTGCTCAAAAATTATTAAAAGAAGTAGAAAATAAAGTTTTGAGATAAGGTCCATAGGACCTTTTTTCATGATCATCATCACGATTGAAAAATCCTTTGATCCATGATACAATCATTTTATCAAAAGAGGATTTAAAGGAGATAGACAATGGCAGAATTAGAAAATCTAGCATCCACTTTTAATACTGTAGCTACAAAATATGATCAATTTCGTCCGGATTATCCAGATGAGCTCTATCAAACGATCTTTGATGATATCGAGATAAATTCTTTATCACAAGTGGTTGAGATAGGTATCGGTAGTGGACAAGCGACTTTGCCGATATTAAAAAAAGGCTGTTCTTTGATAGCCGTGGAGCGTGGCGAGGAACTTTCCAAGTTGTGCCTAGAAAAGTTTGCAACATATCCAAATTTTAAGATCATCACAAAGAAATTTGAGGATATTGCCTTTCCTAGAAATCAATATGATTTAGTCTATGCTGCAACATCATTTCATTGGATAGAAGAAAGTATAGGCTATTCAAAAGTTTATGCGATGTTAAAAAGTGGAGGTGTATTTGCTCGATTCGCCAATCATCCCCGTATCGATGAAAGTCAATTAGAACTGATGGCAGAAATCGATCAACTCTATGCTACTTATTATGTTCCTGCTGGTAAGGTCTATCAACCGATCAAGGCTTATGATGAAAAACAAGCGATACAAAAAGCAAATATTGCCAAAAAATATGGTTTTGTCGATATTAAACATGCCTTATTTGATCGAAAGAGGACATTTTTATCTAGTGAATATATTGCATTATTGGAGACTTATTCAGATCATATAGCTATTGAGCCAAATATCAGAAATCTTTTCTTTTCAAAAATCAAGGAAGCGATTGATCGTCATGGTGGTTCGTTGATTATTCGTGATACAATAGATTTACAGCTAGCAAGAAAGCCTTAGCTTTTTATTAAAAAAACAGTTTATCCTGAATGTTAATATGCGTTGCTTGTAGCAACGACGCATGCTTCATACAATGAGGGTAACCATTGAAGAAAGGAGGTTATTTCTCATGCTGAATGAAAACATCAAAGCTATTAGAAAATCAAAAGGACTTTCGCAAGAAGAATTGGCCATCAAATTGAATGTTGTACGTCAAACTGTTTCTAAGTGGGAAAATGGATTATCGGTTCCTGATGCTGATATGCTCATCACTATATCAGAAGTCTTTCAAACGCCAGTAAGTACTTTGCTTGGGGAAACGGTTGAGACTTCAAAAGTAGATGATTTAAAAATGATTTCGGAGAAATTGGAAGTCATCAATTTGCAATTGGCTCAAAGAAAGCATGCAAGAAGAAAAATACTTCATGGCTCGCTTATCGCGCTATGTGTGATGATCATCATCGTTTTTTCAGCTTTGGTTGTCTTAAATAGTCCGTATTTAGGCTGGGATTATCATGATCCTGAAACGGCTGTTTTAGGAACGGCTTTTCACATATTTGAATATGTGTTTGTCAGATTAGCACCCCTTATTTTGATAGGCGCTATCATTGTTATTGGCTTAACGAGAAAACAGGAACATTGATGAATGATATAAATTATCGTTTATAAAGTGAACCCCTTTTGTTAGATAAAAAATCTAATAAAAGGGGCTTTTTTAACTTGTTACTTTGATAAGACAAGATGGGCACTGTATAAGTGTAATGATACGAAAATATAGGATTTTCAGAGATGGCGAGGAACAAATTTTAATTTATATATAAAAAAATATAATATGGGTTGTATATTAAATATGATTCATTTATGATGAATGAG
>CANPGX010000108.1 GCA_947573745.1 uncultured Erysipelotrichaceae bacterium
GACAACTTCCATATGATCTATCATTTTAGTGTTCAATTACTGAACTAACAATTTACCCTCTAGATATTTAATATCATATTTTTCTTCACCTAGTTATAAATTCTTTAATTTTAGAATACGAAGATTCTTTTTAGTTTTTAAAATTTCTAAAGCATCCTCGTCAAAATCAGGAGCTGCCACGATCTCTAAAAAGATCTTTTTCATTTCTGTTGCCGTTTTAGCATCAATTTTATAATTCACAGCAACGATACCACCAAAAATAGATTGTGGATCTGCTTCATAAGCTTTCATATACGAAGCATAACCCGTTTCTCCAATAGCCACACCACAAGGGGTACTATGTTTAATGGCTGCTGTGACGATCTGATCGTTGAATTCACGAACAACAGCAATAGCACCATAAAGGTCATTCACATTATTAAATGAGATTTCTTTACCATTTAATTGTTCATAATCCAATAAAGAATGTTGCACAAAACTATCTTCATAAGCATTGGCTGCCTGTTGTGCATTTTCTCCATATCGTAAATGTTCTGTCTTTCTTAACGAAATATTCAAGATATCTGGGAAAGTTTCTCCTTCTAATCCAGCAAAATAACGTGAAATCATAGCATCATAGCTTCCCGTTAAACTAAAAGCTTTATAAGCTAAATGACGTCTAAATTCAAAAGTATCTTGTTTTGTCTTGATAGCTTCTAATACAGCATCATAGTCTTTTGGATCAGTGACAATCAAAACATCTTTAAAATTCTTACTGGCTGAACGAATCATACTTGGTCCACCAATATCAATATTTTCAATCATGTCTTCCATAGGTCTTCCTTCTTGAAGTGCCTTCTCAAATTGATAAAGGTTGACACAAACTAAATCAATAGCCTGAATATTCATCTTTTCTACAGTCTCAACATGACTTGGCAAATCGCGACGATACAGTAATCCCCCATGAACCACCGGATGAAGCGTTTTTACACGTCCATCCAATATTTCTGGAAAACCAGTAATTTCATCAATCGTCTTGCATTCAATACCTGCTTCAACAATTTTCTTTTGCGTATTACCAGTAGAAATCAATTCAAAACCTAATTGATGTAATCCACGAGCAAATTCTACAATACCCGTTTTATCTGTTACACTGATTAATGCTCTTTTCATATGATCTTTACCCTTTCATTCTCTACTTTCAATCTATTTTGACAAAATAGTGATACTGCTTGAGGAAGCAGACGATGCTCAATTTCCAACACACGTTGTTGAATCTCTGTGGCACTTTCTAAATCCCCAATATAAGTTGCCTCTTGTAAAATAATAGGTCCACCATCCACTTCTTCACTCACAAAATGAACCGTTGCACCACTCACCTTAACTCCTCTTGCCAAAGCATGCTCATGGACATGCAAGCCATAAAATCCTGGCCCACAAAATGATGGAATCAACGATGGGTGGATATTGATGATACGATGTTGATAAGCCTCGATCATCTCTTTAGGAACAATAGCTAAATAACCCGCTAAAACGACTAAATCAATTTTTTCTTCTTGTAGACGTTTTAAAACACATGTAGGATCTTTGATCCATTCCGCTTGGATACCAGCCTCTCTTGCACGTTGTAATCCATAAGCACTTTGCCGATTTGAAATCACAAGAACAATATCTCCATCAAGGCGTTGTTGCTTTGAAGCATCAATCAAAGATTGCAGATTTGTTCCGCCCCCAGAAATCAATACCGCAATTCTTAACATAATTCGACTCCCTTTTCACCTGCTTCAATATGTCCTACAACATAGCCTGTCTGTTTAGCATCTGCAATAGCTTTTAATGTTGTTTCAACATCTTCTTTGGCAACTGCAATGACCATCCCTAATCCCATATTAAATGTGTTATACATCATTTTTTCAGCAATTTGACCATTTCTAGCAATTAAATCAAAGATTGGAGGAACAGGATAACTTGCCTTTTCAATCATGGCTTTAACACCTTCTGGTAGCATTCTAGGAACATTTTCATAGAATCCGCCACCGGTGATATGACTGCATCCTTTCAATGTCACGCCAGCCTCTTTAATAGATTTTAATGCTTTGACATAAATCTTTGTCGGTGCTAATAAAGCTTCACCTAAGGTTGTTTGAAGTTCATCATAATAGGTCTCTAAAGAAGCTTTACTCATTTCAAAGACTTGACGCACTAATGAAAAGCCATTGCTATGGACACCACTGGATGCCATACCAATCAAGACATCGCCAGGTTGAATATCATGACCATCGATAATATCTTTTTTATCAACGACACCAACAGCAAAACCAGCACGATCATACTCATCTACAGGCATCAAACCAGGATGTTCTGCTGTTTCTCCACCAATCAAGGCACATTCTGATTGTTTACAACCTTCAGCAACGCCACTGACAATGGTCGCAATTTTTTCAGGATAATTTTTACCACATGCAATATAGTCTAAAAAGAACAAAGGCTCACCGCCAGAACAAGCAATATCATTCACACACATAGCCACTGCATCAATGCCTATGGTATCATGCTTATCCATAATAAAAGCCAATTTTACTTTTGTCCCACAGCCATCTGTTCCAGATAAAAGGACAGGTTCATCCATCTTTTTAATTTCACTTAAATCAAAAGCACCGGCAAACCCCCCAAGTCCTCCTAAGACTTCTTTTCTCATTGTTTCTTTAACATGCTTTTTCATCAATTCTACAGATTTATAACCTGCTTCAATATCGACTCCCGCTTTTTTATAATCCATGATGACTCTCCTATTTCTTTTCCATTCTCGCTAGTACAGCTTTATATGTTTCAATTAAATCACCAATATCTTGTCTAAAGACATCTTTATCATATTTTTGATTTGTATCGACATCCCACAAACGACAAGAATCTGGTGAGATTTCATCAGCCAATAAGATTTCTCCATCACTTGTTTTACCAAATTCAATTTTAAAATCCACTAATTTTAAATTTAAACTCAAGAAGAATGCTTTTAATAATTCATTGATCTTTAAAGTTGTTGCTTTGATATACGCTAATTCTTCACGTGTCGCTAATTTAAGGGCTACTGCATGATCTTCATTAATCAATGGATCACCATATTCATCATTTTTATAGCTTGTTTCAAAGATAGGTTCATCTAATACAACACCTTCTTTAGCACCCAAACGTTTACAAAAAGAACCCGTTGTGATATTACGAACGATCACTTCTAATGGAAAAATATTAACTTTTCTGACACGAATATCTCGATCATTTAATTTTTCAATCATATGTGTTTTAATACCAGCTTCTTCCAACATATCAAAGATAATACAAGAAATCGTATTGTTTAAAACACCTTTTCCTTCAAATTGGTCATGCTTAACACCATTACCAGCAGTAGCATCATCTTTATAATGAATGATATATTCCTCTGGATTTTCAGTTTCATAAACTTGTTTTGCTTTTCCTTCATACAATAATTTTGACATTTTTCTTTCCCCTTTTCTATTTAAATTTTTCTATAACTTCTTCATTAGCACGTAATGCCTGTGCTTCCATATTGAGACGTTCTTCCAACAATTTTTGTTTTAATACATCATGATGTAATGCCATGATCTGCAATGCCAAATAAGCAGCATTTTTACTTCCATTGATGGCCACCGTAGCCACAGGTATTCCTGAAGGCATCTGAACGATAGATAACAGGGCATCCATCCCATCTAATGTAGCACCACTTAAAGGCACACCGATGACAGGCAATACCGTTTGAGAAGCCACAACACCTGGTAGTGCTGCTGCCATTCCGGCTGCCGTAATAATAACCTCTGTACCATTTTGATGGCATTCTTCAATAAACGCACTCAATCCTTTGTGTGCGCGATGCGCTGATAAACATCGAACATTCACTTCTACCCCATAGTCTTGCAAGATGCTTACAGCTGGTTCAACTTTACTTAAATCACTTGTCGAACCCATAATGATTGCAACTTTCATTTCTTTTCCCCCTTCTTCATAAAACAAGCAAAAGTGATATCCTTGCGAACATCACTTCATCTATTTAAAACAATCCAACGATTGTTCCGTCTTCTTCAATATCCATATGATTGGCGGCTGGTACTTTTGGTAAACCAGGCATACGCATGATATCACCAGCAATCACCACAAGGAAACCAGCACCTCGACTTGGAATGATATCCGTCACCGTCACTGTGAAATTTTCTGGACGTCCCAAAAGTTTTTGATCATCTGATAAAGAATATTGCGTTTTAGCAATACAAATAGGAAGTTCTCCTAAACCTAAAGACTCTAATTTCTTTATCTTTGTCAAAACAGACTTTCCATAAGCCACACCTTGACCACCATAAATTTCTTTTACAATTGTTTCAATTTTATCTTTAATAGGTAATTTTGTATCATAGATAGGAGCAAAATGACTTTCTTGCGTATCTAAAATTTCCACGAGTTTCTTCGCTAAATCTAAGCCACCTGCGCCACCTTTGGCCCATACTTCACTAATTTCAACATCCACACCTTTTTCCATACAGATAGATTTTAACAACTGAATTTCTTGAGCTGTATCCGTTGGGAAAGCATTGATAGCCACCACTAAAGGCACATGATATTTTTGAATATTTTCAATATGTTTTTCAAGATTTTGAATACCTTTTCTCAAAGCCTCTAAATCTTCATG